>JAUILJ010000811.1 GCA_030433055.1 Polyangia bacterium | reverse complement strand
CGCATTCAAGGCAGCATTGGCCTCGCCGCGCTCCACTCGAGCATGGAGAGTGCCTCTTCCTGGGTCAGCGCGGCGGAAGGAGCCAGCGCGCAAGCCGGGCGAGTCGGAGGCAACCGCGTCTTCTGGCAGGCGGACGGAGATCCGGTCAAGCATCGGCAGCAGGCGCTGGACTGGGTAGCGCGCATCAAGGACAACTTGCGTCGAGGCCGAGTGGATCTCTTCTGTCAGCCGATCGTTCCGCTGTCAGATCCTTACGGAAAGCCTTCGATGGAGGTCCTGTTTCGGATGCTCAACGCCGACGGCGCTCCTCAGGGGCCGCAGGATGTGCTGCTGACGGCGGAGCACTATGGCCTGATGGATAGCGTGGACAAGTATGTCGTACGGGAGACCCTTCGCCATATCTCTCGGCGCCCGATGCTGCTCGACGGGATCGCGCACTGGTCCATCAACTTGTCAGCGACCTCTCTGAAGCAGGAGACAATCCTCGACTTCATCCACCACATGCTCGCAGAAACCGGCGTGCCACCGAGCAAGGTGTGCTTCGAGATCACGGAGACCGCCGCAGTGGAGAACCTCGCGGAAGTGAAATGGTTGATCCAAGAGCTACGCAGCATCGGCTGCTTGCTGTCCCTGGACGATTTCGGTAGTGGGATGGCCTCGTACGCCTACCTGCGCGACCTCGCCGTCAACTACATCAAGATCGACCGTAGCTTCGTCAAAGACGTCGCCTCGAGTGAGCTGAGCGCGGCCATCACCGGGTCGATTCACCAGATTGGTGCACTGCTGGGCGCCCGCACCGTGGCGGAGGGGGTCGAGGACCAAGCGACCTCGACGAAGCTCCTGGAGATGGGGCTGGACTACGGGCAGGGCTACTTCTTCGGCCGGCCAGCCCCGATCAGCGCGTTGACTCGGTGATCGGAGCTTCGCTCTGATAGGCCGCCTCGCCGCACAGCCGAGACCCTGCCGTCACCACGCCGATACATAGTCGGCCGTTCCACATCGGTTTTCCACAGGGAGAGCACAGCCTGGGGACAGCCACGACGGTCTCCGTGTTTCTTTGATGTAACAAGAAGGCGGAAGCGCAGCGGCGACGACGCCAAGCGTTGGCCATTCGACGCGAAGGCTCGTCAAGCGTGTTGCTGGAACTCTGAAAGGCAACAGCCGCTCAGCGCTGCTTCGGACGGGCCGAAGGCGAGGCGCAGAGCTCCGCTTCGTCCCAATCAGCGTCCAACGCGCTGAGTTCCTCAGGGAGGGGCGGTGTGCCGGGAATGGACAGGGCGTAGACACCGCTACGGCTGGGCACTGCGCCAACCGGGCGGGTCGTTGCCTTCAGATCGTAGACCGGTGATTTGATCTGACTCTCGCGCATCAGTGCCCCCCGGCTTCTTAGTCTGACAGATCTGTGCGCGGCTCCAACCTCGCGCAGCGAGGCTGCGCACGATTTCCGTCACCTCAGCGTTACAGCTCACCCAGACGCCCGCAGACGCGTGGCGCTTTTTTCCATGTGAAATTTACGGGTTCCGCTCGATGGTTCATCGCAGCGTCACTTTACCGAGCGGCAGCCGCACCATTGGGCGCTCCCCAGATCCGCGGCGAAGTCCCCGGCGCACTGCGGTCATCGTCGACACGTGCACGAGCCGACGCACGTGCTGATGCACCAACTCGCACAGCGCCGCACCACTCGCAGTACTCAACCCCGCGGAAAGATCTGTTCGGAGCAGGCTACCGCTGGGGTCACGATCCAACCAGAGAGTGGAACTCAGGAAGTCGACATCGACCTGCTGACTGGTACGGCCCGCCTGAAAGGAGATCCTGACGACCCCAGGGCCGAGCAGCTCGATGTGCAACCCGATCTCCCCGGCGGTGTAGGCGACGACGTCGCAGCCAGCGTCAGCCATCAGTCGGCGCAACGCGGAGCAGAGCAGGGCAAGGTCGGTTTCGTAGTCATCTGGCGTCATGCAGCGCACTCCACCCCCCTCGCGGGTGGTGCCTCCATGACGCCCTGGTAGCGGTGGTCCTTCCGCTAGCGGGGCGGGCGAGAGAGAGGCAGTAGCAGGGGTTGCACGCACCATGCCGCTCGTGAACAGGAAGAAAGTGCACACATGAGCTGCATCGCTCGCTGCGCAACGATGGGTCCCGCCTACACACGCAAGCGTCAGGTGTTCCCTCGCACCTGCAAAAGTCTCTCGGCGCTGGACTCGGACCTTCACCGCGTGCGTATCCGTACGGCTAAAACGCGGCACGGGATGCCCTTTTGTAGCGTCCTCTGGCCCGAAGCGCCCAGCGGGCTCCAGCGCCGAGCCTGAAGCAAAGGGAGAAACGCTGCAAGAACGCGTCAGCGCACCCGAGAACACGCCCACGCACATTACCGCACGGCAACTCAAACTGGCCACACCATTCAACCGACCGGCCGCACTTCCAGGTAACACGTGGCTCGCATTGGGGGCCAGTGATACGCCTCGGGGGCGCCAGACCCCTCAACAATAATCCTTGCGGAATTTGTTGCTGGAGAGGGAGAGGTGGTCGCGCCCCGACCCGAAGGGAGCCGAGCCTCCGGGCTAGGTGCGAGTCTGCGCGGGCAGGGTGGTTGGTGATTGAGCAGGTGTTTCTCGAACCCCCTGCTAGGGAGACAGCTTGGCGATGAACGCCTCGTTGTCGTTCAGCGTCTGGTCGTGGCCAGCCGCATAGACGTTCCCCTTCAGATCGGCCCAAACCCCGTTCGTGTACTCGTCGCTCGCGCTGGAGTACACGTCGAGGGTCCAGAGGGGCTTGCCCGAGCCGTCCAGCTTGCGGACGAATGCATCGAACCTGCTGTTCGGAGGCCCCACTGGGTCCCGCGTGCCTCCTACGACTACCCCGCCGGACTCGGACGCAGCGATCGAGAGCACCTGGTCGGAGAAGCTGGTACCAAACTGGTGCGTCCACAGCAGCTTCCCGTCGGTATCGTAGGCGGCGACGAAAGCGTCCTGACCGCCAAAATGCTGGCATCCTTGTTGGTCGGAAACCCAGCCTCCGACGTAAGAGGTCCCAGCCAGATCCACGTACAGAGCCCACACCGCGTCAGTGCCAGCACCGCCGAACTGTCGCGTCCAGATCTCGTGTCCGTCCACTGGGTCTAGCTTGCGCAGGAAGCCGTCCCATCCCCCGGCGTTCGTGCCGCCGAGGTCTCCCTCCGTGTACCCGGCGACGTAGACGTTACCCGTGAGGTCCGTGCCGACGCCGAGGCCTTGTTCCGCCCCGGCGGTCCCGAACTGCACGCTCCAGAACAGCGAACCGCTCGCTGAAAGTTTCCGCACGAAAACATCGGAGCTGCCCGCCGATGTCGCGCTCAGGTCGCCCAAGGTGCGTCCGGTCATCACGACATCGCTGAACGTGTCCGTGGCGATGGCGTGCACATACTCGTCCTTGTCAGTGCCGAATTGATGGGTCCACAGCACCTCCGGCGCCGAGGTGCCGTCCTTGAGCTTGCGCACGAAGCCGTCGAAGTTTCCGTGGTTGGCCCCCTCGAGATCCCCCGACGTGATACCTCCGACCAAGACATTGCTGTCGAAGTCCATGCGCACGGAGTTCGCGTAGTCAGCACCGTTGGTCCCGAACTGATACGTCCAGAGCACGCTACCCGCGGGGTCCAGCTTTCTGACGTAGGCATCATCGTACGCCAAGGACACGTTCCCAAGCTGGCCCGCTGTGTAGCCCGCGACGAATACTTCATCGCTGATGTTGGTGGTGACATCCGCCGCGCGATCATTCGTCGACGTGCCGAATGTGTGGCTCCACTGCACCGTCGTGCTCCCCACCGGGTCGCTCGGGCAGCCACCATCCACCCCGCCGCCCGTCCCGCCTGCTCCGCTGTCCACTCCTGCGTCGGTCGCGATTCCACCCGTTCCAGCGCTCGCTCCCCCGCTCCCGGCGCTTGCTCCACTCCCCGCAGATCCGGACGCGCCCCCGCCCCCGCCGCTCGCCGCCGCTCCGGACGTTCCCCCGATCGAGCTGCTGGGCCTCCCTCGGTTTCGTTGACACGCAGAAGGAGAAGTTCCGATGCGTGGGCGACAGGAATTTCCTAAGGAGTTCAAAGAGGAGGCTGTGGCGTTGCTGCGCCGCAGCGGG
>JAUILJ010000810.1 GCA_030433055.1 Polyangia bacterium | reverse complement strand
CGCCCCCAGCGGCAGGGTCACCGACTCGAATCCAGCCTCGCCGCGCTGCATGTAGTCGACGTAGGGCTTCAGCGCGCGCTTGAAGGTGTGGATGTTGTCAGCCAGCACCACCGCCCCAGGCGCCAACCTCGGCTTCAGGAGCTGGAGCACCGGTAGATACAGGTCCTTCCAGCCATCGAGCAACACCAGGTCGATTGCCTCTGGCTCGCGGGCGAGCGTCTGCATGGCGTCGCCGAGGCGCACCTCTGCCACCGCGCCAAGCCCCGCTCGCTCGAGATTGGCCTTCGCCTGCCGCTGTTTTCCGGGCTCCATTTCCGTGCCTACCACCTGCCCGCCGCCGTTGTCGCGCACCGCCGCGGCGAGATAGAGGGTCGAGATCCCGAACGAGGTGCCGAACTCGACCACGCAGCGTGCCCGCACCGAGCGCCCCACCAGGTACAAGAAGCGCCCCTGCTCACGGGACACCGGCATGTAAATGTCTTTGGCCGCATCCACGCTCACCGCCTCTTGAAAGCTGCGACCTCGCAGCCATCCCCAGGCGATCCGAGGAACCAAGCCCACGAATCGAAGCGCATCCGTCCGAGCGGAAGCGTGTAGCTCGTCGAGCACCTCGCTCACCTTGCCGCGCGTTACCGAGTTCACCATGACTACCTCCCGAACCGGTATGTTAGGGAGCCGCGGCCGCACGGGCTTGAACCCAGCGGCTGTTTAGATGCCCATGCGCTTCTTCCTCTCGACCGGTCACGCTCTCTACGTGGGACCCAGTCACGATCCCCGCTTCCACCAGCACTACGCAGTGCAGTTCGTTGCCGGCGTCGACGCCCCGCTGAAAATCCACACCGACGCGGCCACCACCACAAGCACTCGCGTCGTCGCCATCGCCTCCGAAGTGAGGCACCGCGTGCTCAGCCGCGGGACCATCGCACTCCTGTTCGTTGAGCCCGAGGCGCTTGGCGGACCGAGTTGGCGAGCCGGCAGTGCGGAGCCAGTGCGCTATCATCACGCCGATCGCCGAGCGTTGCGCGGCCTCGTCGACGCCGGTCCCAACGCGATCCGGGAGCAGCTGCTGGGCTACTTCGGCGTTGACGCGCCTGTTCACTCACCCGCCGATGCGCGCCTGCGCGAGCTGATGCGTCAGATTGGTGCGGAAGGTCCCATGGGTCTTCACAGCGCCGCCGCACACGTGCACCTGTCACCCAGCCGGTTACGACACCTGTTTCGCGAGCAGATTGGGATCACTTGGTCGCGCTACCTGCTCTGGGAGCGCAACAAGCGCGCGGTTCGCCATGCTCTCCAGGGCGCAACTCTCACCGCTGCGGCTCACGCGGCCGGCTTTTCAGACAGCGCGCACTTCACGCGCAGCTTCGTCAACCTATTCGGACTCACACCGTCGACCATCCTGCAGTCGAAAGGGGCGGTGCATATCGATTCGGTGAGCCAGCCATGACGTCGGCGTGGTGCCTGATGGCTAAGCGACGAGGATTCTCCGGCAATGGAAAACCAGCGAGGCACCTGGGCGTTACCGCAGAGAAACGTTTATGGTCGCGCGGGTCATGCCGCCTCGATCACCTCACGCATGCGGCGCGCACGCACGCGGTGACCAATGGGGAACACCAGGAAGCACGCAAGCAGCTGCCCTGCGAGGGAGACGCCCACCGCAGCCCAATCTTCGAAGAACAGCGCGGATCCACGGGAAGCCGCGAAGAATACCACTGCGGGAAGCAGCCCCAGAGCGATCTCGGACAGCCTCCGCGCTGGCTTGAGCGACCACACGATTCCAAAGACCAAACCAACGAGTAACATGCGAACACCTCTTTCCAGTCGCCGTTTCGCGACTGTCCCAAGGTCGGGATGTCCTCTGCCGGGTTGCTCGAAATGTGGTCGTCCTCAGTGGCGGTGCAGGCCACCCGCCCGACATGCCGCCCCAGACGTGCTCGCAGTAGCTCGCAGGCGCGCTCGATGAGCCCGGGGACCTAGCGACGCCGTTCATCGAGGCCTGGACACGCGAGAAGCTCCCGTGGGCGAGCACCCCAGCCGCTCACAGCTTCGAGGAGTTTCCACCACTTCAAGAGTACGACGCGCTGATGAAGGAGTACGCAGCGCGCCGCCACTCCAGCTGAGGCTCAGGGTTTCCGGCCTGGGGTCCTTTCTCGACAGTAACCGCGCGGAAATGCTTGCGGCGACAGAAGTGTCTTTCTCGATACAGTTGCAGGTTGTAAGCTGGTCGAGGCGTCCGCGGCCTAGTCCGCTGGCGCATGCTTTCCTCATGTTCCACCGAACTTACCAACGCTACCCGATTGAGAGCCGAAGCCATGCGCATCGGTGAAGTCGCGACCCGCTGTGGCGTGACGGTGAAGGCGGTCCGTTTCTACGCCGATCAAGGGTTGCTCGGTCCAGTGCCCAGAGTCGGTGCCTACCGCGACTTTCGCGGCGATCACGTTCGACGTCTTCGAATCGTCTCACACTGTCGGAGTCAGGGTTTCAGCGTGGAGGAGATCCGAGAGGTGATCGCGCTGTTGCCGAAAGCGGGATGTCCCCCTGCCAACTCCATGCTTGCTCTCGTGGATGAAAAGCTCGCCGACCTAACCGAGCAATCCCAGAGGCTGCAGATGCAGATCAGCCGCCTCTCGGAGACACGTCGCTACTTGGTCGGTCGGGTCGACACCGAAGACGGGTGATGCCCTTGACCCTCCCGTTGGGGGAGACCCCAGGGTGGACTGATCATGGATCACATCACCATTCCAATCAGCGACACCACGTCTACGCGAGCATTTTACGAGGCGTGTCTTGCGCCGCTCGGCTGGCACTTGCGCGGCATCCGAAGCGGCCGCCACGTTGGCTTCCACAAGGGCGGCAGCCCCGTCGTGTACTTCAGCGTCTCCGGGCCTCGAGCCCCGTCCACCTGGCGTTCGTGGCCAGCGATGAGCGAGCCGTGCGAGCCTTCTTTGAGGCGGCGCTAGCCAACGGCGGAAAGGACAACGGACCGCCGGGGCCGCGGCCCCAGTACGCTGCGGGGTACTACGCCGCGTTCGTGCTCGACCCCGATGGCCACAACATCGAGGCGGTCGTTGGCGGCGTACATCAGGCATCTGCGCCCAGCGTAGACAACCAGGCGGGATGACACTCAGCGCTGCGTCGACCTAACGATTGGCGTCCCTACCTGGACGAATTTAGAACTGCGCTGGCCGAGATGCCGATGGCGGTGTGACGGCCGCTACGCCTTCAGCCCGGCAGCTCCGGCGGAATCCAGTTGATCGGGACATTCGTGTTTGTTTCTGTTTCCCAGACTTCTAGGCGCCCGCCCGCGTCCAGGCGCAACTGGAGCGAGAGCCTTGAGACGTCCTCGCCACTGTCGCTGCGGACCTGCTCAAGTATGGACTCCCCCCAAGCCCGGCACGCCTCTTCGACCCGACGAGCATCCTTGACGAGCGACTGGGCATCGAGCGTGGCTTCTACGGACCGTCCCGCCAACGTTTGTCCTCCCCCTGGGCCCAGGTGGACCCCAACGCCACCAGGACCGGGGGTTAACACGTTGATGTTAGCCCGACGAAGTCGATTCCGGTCAGCGTCAGACACGTGTTGGGCGAGGCCAACCACGCCCAACAGCTTCCCCGCATCCGCGATATCCTTCCAGTTGTTCGCGATGATGCTGAAGATCACCTCGCGCGAGAAGGAGTGGTGGTCCAGCAGGTCGATCACACGGAAACGCTGCTCGTCCACGAACACGAAAAGAAGCGGGCCGCTCCGTCTAATGAACCCGTCTGCTTCAACGGTCGGTCCCCCGAGGTGCATGTGGTGAACCCCCCACTCCAAATACAGGAAGTCCGGGCGCTCCCAGTCCTTCCACCTCCGGCTTAGATACGGGGCGAGGTTATTGCCCTGCTCCACTGCCTCGACGATGGCCTCGTAGCCGGGCTGCAGGTCGTTGGGAATCTCCCTCGCCTCAAATTCAGCCGAAAGCACCACCTGCCGTGGCCTTGGCTCGATTGTCTTCGCTTGCTGACTTAGGTGAAGCGCTCCAAGTGCAACAAGCGAGTCGTCAGCAGGAACGGGGATCCCGGCGGCGGTGATCCCCGCGATGAACGCCTCTCGGAGGTCATTCTCGAAGTCG
>JAUILJ010000809.1 GCA_030433055.1 Polyangia bacterium | reverse complement strand
GCTCGCGGTAGAAGCGCGGCACGCGGCGGGACACCGAGGTCAGCACTTCCCAGGGGATGGTGCCGAGGTGCCTGGATATTTCTACGGCGGAAATGCAGTCTTCGCCGAGCACGCCCTTCTGTGCTCCCAGGAGCACCGCCTCGTCCCCAAGCTCAGCGCCTTCGATGTCCGTGACGTCGATCATGGTCATGTCCATGCTCACCACACCGACCACCGGCGCGCGCTTGCCGCGGACCAAGACGTGACCCTTGTTGGAGAGCCCGCGGCTCAAGCCATCCGCATAACCCATGGGCACCGTGGCGATGCGGGTGGTGCGCTGGGCCTTCCACGTCCAGCCGTACCCGACGCCTTGCCCTGCGGAAATTTCACGAACACTGATCAGCTCACTCTTCACGGACATCACGGGGCGCAGCTCTGGGCAAGCTACCTGGCCAGGTGCAACACCAAACAACGCGATCCCCGGGCGCACCACGTCGAGGCAGCTTGGAGCATGAGACAAGAGCGCCGCGCTGTTCGCAGCGTGACGCACCTCGGGCACCAAGCCGAGCTCCGCCAGCTCGTCACTCGCAGCTTGAAACACGCCCAGCTGCTCAGCGACGGACGCAGAGTCGTCCGAATCCGCACATGCGAAGTGCGTCATGAGCCCGTGCAGCTTGAGTTCTGGACGCGCCCGCAGCACCTCGGCGACTTTCCGCACGTCTTTGGGTAGGGCGCCGAGGCGCGCCATGCCCGTATCCACCTTGAGGTGCACGCGCGCGGCCTCGCTTCCCGTGAAGCGCACTTCCTCCGCCAGAGCCTCGACCTGGTCTAGGTCGCTCACGACGGGGATCAGGTCGTGGCGCAGCAGCTCACCATAGGCGCGCCCGTAGTAGCCACCCATCACCAGGATCGGCAGCTTGATGCCTGCCTCCCGCAGCTCCACGCCCTCTTCGAGCAGCGCGACGCAAATCCCCCTGGCGCCAGCGCGTTCCAGGGTGCGCGCGATGGCCTTGGCGCCGTGACCGTAGCCGTCGGCCTTGAGTACCGCCCAGACCTGCGCAGTTCCGGCGTGGCGCTGCACCACCCGGAGGTTGTGGCGCAGGTTCGCGAGGTTCACCTCGGCCCGGGTAGGCCGCACGCTGTCCGCCGGAAGCGCGCGCTTCGGACGAAGCACCCGCGGGAGCGGGGTGGCCAAGGCGGAGCTCATCGAACCAAGGAGGGGGTGTTCTACGTTCATCGGGGGTCTCTAATCCGGTACAGCCACGCCACGAAAACGGCAACAAAACGCGGAGAATATGCGCCGAATGAGTCAGGCAATGTAGGCGAGTTGCGCTGCGTCTTGGCGGCTCGAGGGAGGCAGTTCTAGTCGTTGGCGGGCTTCTCGCCAGCGCCAGGCGTGGGCTGCTTTACACAACGCTCGCTGCAGTCGCGGTACTCCTCGACGCAGCGATCACAGGCGCCTTCGCAGAGCGAGCGACAGCCATTGAGCGCTTCAGAGCAGGCGTTCTGACAGGTGTGGGTCGCATCATCGGCTTCGCTGCCGCCCGCTGGGATGGTGGAGGGAGGGGCGACGGTGGTGTCTCGCGGCAACTCCAGGGAGCCGCCTCGCTTCGGGGTGCCACCGACCTGCAGCGCGGGGCGGCTGATATCACCGTTCCGCAGGGCGAGCACGCGACGCTCGGCATATTCCAAGCGATCCCTCGACTGTTCGGCGGAATACGTGTCCAGCCACTCCTGCCAGCAGAACAGCCGGTGTGTTGGCGCGGCCCTGGGCTCGAGGTCCAGCCGATAGCAGTGCTCGAAGCGCACCTCGCTCTCGTACAGCGACTCGAACGAGGCACCGCACCCCGTCAACGCGCCGCAGGTCAGCCCAGCACCACCCACCAGCAGCACGGCGCCAAACGAAGGCAGCGGGTAGCGCATCACTCGCCCATCGTGGCGACTTATTGAGCTGCCCGCAAGCGTCAGCATCGTCGTATATTTAGCAGTAATATTGAATAGTTAACCTTACATCGACGAATCCTGACCCTGGGTTTGGGGGGGAGGTACACCGATTCGACGCCCACAGCCCTGCGAGCCAGGACGAGGCGGCGGCGTGGAAAGGTAAGCTTCCGGCTCTGGCAGCATCGCTCGATGTTTGGGCTCGACATGCCTCGACATCGGGTGCTGCTCACGCGACTGCAGGAACGTCTGCGCATCCAAGCTCGAAGTGCTATGCCCGCGGCCCATGTTTACGGGCCTGGTCGAAGCCGTTGGCACCCTGAAGCGTCGCGACCGCCGTGGCCCCGGCTTCGAGCTGTGGATCGAGGCGCCGTTCGCGGAGTACGCCGCGGGTGAGTCGATCGCGGTGTCCGGTGCCTGCCTCACGGTGACCGAGTTCCAGGTGCCGAGGGGAGGCGCACTAGGCGGCTTCGCAGCCCACGTGAGCCAGGAGACCGTCGCGAAGACCAGCCTCGGCAACGTCGCTCTGGGTGGTCCGGTCAACCTCGAGCGCAGTCTCCAGTTGGGCGGGCGGCTGGGCGGTCACCTGGTGAGCGGCCACGTCGATGGCCTCGCAAGGTTGGAGACCAAGACCGCTGCGGGTGAATCGATCGCCCACGTGTTCACCGCCCCCGCGGAGCTGATGCCGCTGATCGCTGCGAAGGGCTCCGTCACTCTGGATGGCGTGTCGCTGACGGTGAACCGCCTGGTTCCAGATTCGAATCCCCACGGATTCGAAGTAATGCTGATCCCCCACACCCTCGCCGTGACCACTCTGGGCAAGCTCTCACCAGGCGCCGAGGTGAACCTGGAGGTCGATCTCTTGGCGCGCTACGTCGTGCGCTACCTGCAGTCGGGCCAACAGGCAGCGCCGAGCCCCGCCAGGGACGAATCTAGCCTGCTAGCGGCGCTGGAACGCGCTGGCCACAAGCTCTGACCCCTTCCGTATCTATTCCACAAGGATCTAACGTGGCCCCTGACTCCCCCTCTCCAGCCAGCCTCCGTCAAGAACGCGCAATCCTCGAGCGCACGGGCAAGGCGATCGAAGCGCTGCGCGCTGGCAAGCAAATCATCCTGGTCGACGAACAGGCTCACGGCACAGCGGGCGTGCTGCTCCAGGCCGCCGACCACACGACCCCCGACGACATCAACTTCATGGCCACCCACGGACGGGGTCTCGTCTGCTTGGCCATGACGCAGGAGCAGATCGCACGGCTCGAGTTGCCGATGATGCAGCGCCCGAAGATCGACGATTCGCCGGGAGCGTTCACGGTCAGCATCGAGGCCGCCCACGGAGTCACCACCGGGATCAGCGCCGCAGACCGCGCACGCACCGTGCTGGCTGCCATCAACCCGGAGGCGGAGGCTGGAGACGTAGTGACGCCAGGCCATGTGTTTCCGCTGAAGGCGCGTCCAGGCGGCGTGCTGCTGCGCAGCGGCAAAACCGAAGCCGCCGTGGATCTGGCGCGCCTCGCGGGGCGGGTCCCCGCAGGGGTTCTGTGCGACATCCTGGGAGAGGACGGAAACCTGGCGTCGCTGAGCGAGCTGGAAGCCTTCGCGACGACACACGGCCTCAGCCTGCTCTCGGTGGCGGAGCTGATCAGCTACCGGCTCCAAACCGAACGCCTGATCCGCCGGGTCGACGAGCTCAGCGTCACGCTGGATCAAACGTCCAGCCAATGGCGGGTGATCGTGTACGAAGCGAGCGTCGAAGGGCGAGAGCTGCTCGCACTCGTCAAGGGCGATCCCTCCGAAGCCAAGGAGCCCGTGCTGTGTCGGATGCACTCGGGCGCGGTGCTCGCGGACACCTTCGTGTCTACTCAGAGCGACGGCGGTAAGAACCTGGAGGAGGCCATCGCCGCCATCGAAGAAGCCGGGCTTGGTGTCGTCGTGTATCTCCCACCCCGATTCCGTTTGCGAGATGAGCTCCGCCTGCTGAAGAAGACACTGCAGCGCCAGAGTTCGCCCTTCGCGAGCGAGGCTCTGAAAGAGGACACGGCGCCGCGGGGGATCCTGCGGGAGTACGGGCTCGGGGCTCAGGTGCTGCGGGAGCTCGGGCTGCGGCGCATCCGCTTGCTGACGAACAGCCCACGCAAGATCGCGGGCATCAGCGGGTACGGCTTGGATATCACCGAGCGCGTTCCGCTGCTATCCATGCACA
>JAUILJ010000808.1 GCA_030433055.1 Polyangia bacterium | reverse complement strand
GTGGTGCGGGTCGAGCTCCCACAGCTCGCCCGCGTCGCTTGGTTCTCGGAGCTGCTGGAGCTGATCGGCGAAGCTTGCCGCGCGGCAAGAATCGAGGGTCTGATCCTCGGCGGCTACCCGCCGCCCGTCGACGCAACGGTCGCCTGGGCGACGATCACTCCAGACCCCGGCGTGATCGAGATCAACACCGCGCCGTGCGCAGGGACTCGCGGGCTGCTGCACGATTCTCGCATCCTGTATCAAGTGGCGGAGAGCATTGGCCTCTCAGCGCTGCGCATGCACTACAACGGAGAGCAAGTCGACTCCGGGGGAGGCGGCCAGATCACCCTGGGTGGACCGAGCTTCGAGCAGAGCCCGTTCTTCCTCTATCCCCAGCTGCTGCCGCGCCTGGTCTGCTTCTTCTCACGCCATCCGTCGCTCTCCTATTTGTTCGCGGTCGATTCGGTGGGCGGTTCGAGCCAGTCGCCGAGGGCCGACGAAGGCAGCGTGGAGACCTTCGGGGAGCTGGCGCTGGCGCTGGAGCTGTTGCAGCGCGCCGAGCAGCCAGCACCCGAGGAGATCTGGTCGACGCTCGCGCCGTTCTTGGTGGATCGCTTCGGAAATTCACACCGCGCGGAACTGAACATCGAGAAGCTCGCCAACCCCCATTTGCCAGGACGAGGGTGCCTCGGCTTGGTGGAGTTTCGCGCTTTCCGCATGGCAGATACCCCCGAGCGAGCGGCGTGCCTGGCGGCGCTGTTGCGCGCCATCGCTGCGCACCTGGCAACGCTGAATGCGTCCACAGAGCTCAAGCTCTGGGGGCGGGAGCTGCACGATCGCTTTGCTCTACCCCAACAGCTTCAGCAGGATTTCGTGGAGGTTTTACAGGAACTGGAGCTTGGCGGGTGGGGACTCGCGCCAGCCATTGCGGCCGAGCTGGGTCGAGAACAGCGGCTCCTGGCGCGAGTGCCGCTGTGGGGAGCCGCCGAGCTCGAGTTGAGGCAAGCCGTCGAGTTTTGGCCGCTGGTAGGTGATCTCTCGGCTCAGTCCGGAACCACCCGCCTCGTGGACTCGAGCACCCGGCGCTATGAGCTTCGGCTTCGCTGCCCTGAGGAACAACTGGGCGCCTGGATGCTCTCCGTGGACGGCTACGCCGTACCCTGGGTTCGCACCGCCGACGCCCGAGGGCCGGCTCTGGTGCGCGCGATCCGTTGCCGCAGCTTCATCCCGAACCCTGGCCTGCACCCCAAGCTCGCCGCGCACGGGCCGCTCAGCGCGCTCGTGTATCGAGCAGATGAGGACCAAGCGGCCGTCGTTTCGCTGCACTGGTGGAAAGTCGATGGCGGCGCCTACGAAGGGCTGCCCGTGGACGTCGACGAGGCCAAGCGTCGAACGGAGGCGCGCTGTACGGTTGAGCACGTGGTGAAACCGGAGCGCACGCCTCCGCCAGCCCCCGCAGGGAGTCTCTCCGCCTGGGCATTCGATACTCGCTGGGCCTAAGCCCGCGCGACGCTGCTATGCTCTCTGGGTTGTCGTGGGAGGGAGACGCTCAGAACTCGATAGATGACGCAGCGCTGCGCTTCATCCTCGCGCACCTGCCCTACGCCGTCCTGATCCATCAAGCGGGGCGGATCGTGTACGCCAATCAGGCGGCGGCAACCCTGCTCGAGTGCGCCGGGCCCAGCGAGCTGTTGGGGCGCCCATGGCAGAGCTTCATGGCACCCGATGAACACGCGTCGGCGCAGGCCAATGTGCGCTCGGCGATCGAGTCTGAAGCAGGGCTACCAGCGCGTTTCGGCCCGGTAGAGCGTCGCGCCCTGAGCGCCCTCGGCAACTCGGTCCCGGTCGAGCTTCACGCGTTTACCCTCAACTGGGAGGGCAAACCAGCCCTGCTCGTCTCCGCCTCAGACATTTCCTCCAGGAAATCTATCGAGAGCAAGCTGCGTGAAGCCGATCGGATGGCAGCCGTGGGCACCCTGGCGGCAGGCGTCGCCCACGAGGTGAACAATCCGCTCGCCTACATCATCGCGAACCTGACCTTCGCCGAGGAGAAGCTCACCCAGGACCCAGCGCAGGCGGAGGCCCTGGAAGCCGTGCTCGAGGCCCACCAGGGCATCGAGCGCGTGCGACAGGTGGTGAGTGACCTCAAGACGTTCACTCACGACGATCAGAAGCCACAGCCGGTGAACGTCGCGAAGGTGATCCAGGGCACCGTGAAGATCGCCTCCGCCCAGCTGAGGCACCGGGCGCGCCTGGAGGTCACCGTGCACCGCACCGCGCGTGTGTTGGCCACGGAGACGCGCCTGTCTCAGGTGTTACTGAATCTACTGGTCAACGCCGCGCAGGCGATCGCTGACGATCGTGAGGGGCGCATCACTATCTCTTCCAGGGTAGAGAACTCGGACGTTGTGATCGAGGTCACCGACAACGGAGTGGGGATCCCACCGGAGCTCGTCGATCGAATCATGGATCCGTTCTTCACCACCAAGCCCGTCGGTGTAGGTACGGGCCTTGGGTTGTCGGTGTGCAAGAACATCGTCGAGAGCTATGGCGGCACGCTCGAAGTGGAGAGCACCGTGGGCGTCGGGACCACGATGCGCATTCGCCTCCCCCGCCAGCGGAGCGGAGCGAGCGTGGTGCGCCCGGTGGTTGTGCCCCGGGAGCGCGGGCCCAAACGGCGCGTCATGGTCATCGACGACGATCCGATGATCCTGCGCTCGCTCAAGCGCGTGCTCCAGGGCCACGACCTCACGTTGATGCCCGGCGGCGCTGAAGCCCTCAACGCGCTGGCTCGCGACCCCGAGTTCGACATCATCCTGTGCGATCTGATGATGCCCAACGTGAGTGGCATGGATGTCTATCACCGGCTCACCGAAGACGCGCCGGAGCTGGCCGCGCGAGTGGTGTTCCTGAGCGGGGGCGCGGTCACCCCCCAGGCGCAACAGCTGCTGAAAGAGGCGCCGAATCGCCGTTACGAGAAGCCGCTGTCCCCGGCTGAGCTGGACGAGATCTTACGCTCCGCAGGTTGACGCCACATCCCGAAGGCGCGGGCGGACTATTTGAAGCCGTTCAAGTGCACCACATACCACTCGCCGCGCCAGCTGATGAGGCTCGTGAGGTCGACCCGCAGCTCTTTGCCCTGCGCAGTCTGGAACACCAGCTTCGGGTGAGTCATGCGAAAGTAGCCAATCTTGTTCCCCTCGGAACCGGGCTTCATCCAGGACTGGCTGCGCCCGTGGGTGTCGAGGCGCAGGAGCTTGGCGTAGCGCGGGTTGGCGCCCAAGCGCTTGTGATAGTCATGGACGTCGCGCTTGAAGTTCTTCCACAGTCGGTACTCCCAATCGCGCTCGGGCTTTGGGATGTCCTTGACCTGTTGATAGGCCTCGACCGGAAAGAACACCGAGCGCGCGATCTCCGGGTCGTCGAAGATGATGGCGCGGGTGAGCAGCCTCAGGTGTTGTTTGAACAGCGGGCTCGCGAAGCTGGGTTCACCCTCGGTTTGAGGCAGTGGCTTGCCGTCGTCTCCCTTCAGCGCGGCCACGACCAGCGCCGGCTTGCTGAACCGAAGCGTCATGCGATCGCTCTCGCCGATGGCCTTGTACTTCTCCGCGTCCTTTTCCCCAAGGCGAAGCACGGGCGGTAACGTCCACACGCCTTCGGGGTGATCCTTGGTGTCCTTCGGGTTCGCGTTCAGCTCGCTCTCGGCGCTCAGCTCGAAGCCCGCTGCAGTGATTAGCCGCTTCACGTAGTCCGGGGCCAGGTACCCCACGTAGCCGGTCTGCTCAGGCGTCTTGCCCTCAGGACCACGGTGCTGAACCACACCCAGGGTTCCGCCCGGCTTGAGCACACGATACGCCGCGTCATACACCGCGAGCGCGTAGTCAGCCTTCACCCAGTTGTGGGTGTTGCGGAAGCTGAGCACCAGGTCCATGGAGCCTTCCGGCCCGAGATCGAGCGAGTCTGGAGGCGCAACCTGATGCACGTGCACCTTGCCGAAACGATCAGGAGCACCCTTCAAGAACTCGTCGAACTGCTTTGCGATGCGATTCGCCGTGACATCCTGAGGACCGTTCGGGTCGAGGTTCGTGACGTGCAACGCGCCCTGGTCCGCGAGCACCGGCGCCAGGATTTGCGTGTACCAG
>JAUILJ010000807.1 GCA_030433055.1 Polyangia bacterium | reverse complement strand
CAACTCACCGAGACGGCTGAGCAGCTGGCCCTTCGCGGCCTCGTCTTCGAGCGCGCCCACATTCGCCGCGATGGCGTCAGCGGCGAGGTCCAGCCGTTCGCCTTTTTCGTAGTACTTCACTGCCGTGAGCAGGGCTGAATCGTCCTCGGGAGTGAGGGCGGCGATACGCCCCCACGCGTCAGCGGCGGCAACCAAGTCCTTGCGCTTGTGCTCATGCAGCTTGGCCAGATTCTTCTCGAGGGAAATGCGCACTTCGATGTCTGGCGCTTGCTCTGCCTCCTGCTCGAGCAGGGTGGCCACGTCGTCCCAGCGGGCGGCGCGCTCGAGCAGTCGCTTGAGCTGTGCTCGGGGGCCCTCGCCTGGGTCCATGGAGACCAGCTGCTGGAGAGCGTGGATCGCAGTGTCGAGGTCCCGCAGCTGCGTCTCGCACAGGCCTGCGATTTCCCTCAGCCAGCCGCGTTTTGCGTCCTGGGTCGCGCCCACGGAACGCGTTGCGGCGAGCAGGATGTCTCGTAGTTCGGCGTATTTGCGGGTCTGGCGCAGGTGCGTCTGGAGGAAGTTCAGTGCCTCCTCGTTGCCTGGGTCGAGGGCCACCGCCTCGCGGTACTTGGCCCCAGCCTCGGACTTGCGCCCCTTTCGCGCGAGGCCCTCGGCCTCGTCGATCAGCGTCCGCACCCGATCGGGGTCGGCCGCCGGAGCGAAATCATCGCTGATGGGGGCGTCGTCCTCCAGCACCGCGCTGACTTCGTCCGCGACCTCCAGTCGCCGGGAGCTTTTCCCTGCGGAAGTACTAGGGGCAGACTGAGCGGCGCGCGGCTCCGATTCCTGAGCTTTGGCGCCTGGAGCGGGCACCTGAGCGGCCAAGGAGCGCGGGTCCTCGTCACCGATGTACGCTTGACACTCACCGGCCATGGCGCCGCTGGGATTGACCGTGAGGTACTTGGCGGCGCGTGGACGGATCTCCGCTTCGCGCCCTTCCTGGCCAGCGTAGAACATGGCTAGCTGGATGGCCCGGTCGTCACTCGGCTCGATCTCCAGCGCACACACCGAGTAGGAGACGCCGTACTCGCCGCCATACTCTTCCGCCAGCTGGTTGAACAGCCCGGCAGCCTCGAACCGTTCCTCGTCGCTCACCGCCTCGCCCGCCTGAACACGGTCGAGAACACTGGAGGCCAACGCCTGGCGCAGCGCGGGATCGCGACCCTGGTCGACGGACCAAGCGTGTCGCAGAGACATGCTCGAACCGGCGCCATCGCCTGCCTGCTTGCGCACCTCGGCTTCATCGCTGTAGAGCGCAATCTGACGCTCCGGATCGTCCGTGAGCGCCTGCTCCATGGCGAATAGAGGAATCGCCTCGAGCCACATCTCCTGGGACTTGTAGAGCTCCCGCAGTGCGTAGATGGAGTATTGACTCCCCGGTTGAAGCTCAATTGCCCTGCGGTAATTCTCGATGGCCTTCTTGGCCTGGGCCAGCGGGGGCTCCGCCCACAGCCGCGCTAGCTCCTCGTACAGCGCAGCGACATAGGCGGCCATGTTCGGGTCCTGCCCCGTGAGGGGGGCGAGCGCCTTCGTACGGCGCTCCAACAACGCAACGAGCGCCTTGTTGTCACCCTTCTCTCGGTACAGATCCGCGAGCTTTTCAGCCGGGGCTGCCTGAGACGGGTCCCGATCGATGGCGGTCATGAGCGCCCGGGCTGCGCGATGCGCATCGCCCAGAGTGGTCGCCCAGACGTTTGCCGCCTCGGTAAGCCAGTGGCAGGCGAACAAAGCGTCGCCAGTGGTGCGGCCCACACGCTCCAAAAGCATGGCGTACGAGCGCGGGTCTTGCTGACCCTGGTGATGCGCGTACGTGATGGCTTCTTCGTCGTGTGGATTCTGAACGAGGCGCTGTACCAGCGCGTCCATCTCCCTCGGATCCATTTCGCGCGACGCTACCACCGAAACTCACGCAGCCGCAACGCGCCAACCCCCCAAACGCGCGGGTCCCAGCGCTTTCTCGAGTTCTGCGACAGCTTGGTTCAGGTGCCGGGTTCCCGAGGGTTTTGCGATGTGGGATCGCACATCACGAAGTAACGCAGCGTTCGACCTCTCCAGCCCCGCGCGCTTCCGCAGTTCAAGTCACGACGGCACTGCAGAACTCTCGTGGCAGCGTAAGTTTCCGCAAGGCCACACGCCGTGTCGTGGACTACTCGAAGCGCCCGTAGCGATCGCCCGACTTGCGCGTCACTGACGGTGGGGTGACGACCGGACGAGGAGCGACCTTCGGTTTTGCTTGGGGCTGCGGTGACACGGAACTCGAGGAAGCGGGCCCACTCTGCTCTTCCGGGGGCAGCGCGTCCGGGTCGAGGGCGGTGCTCTCGGGTGTCGCCGTGACCTCTGGCGCGCTCGCGACGTGGGTCTCGGCCGCGGCGGCAGGGACATTTCCTGTGGCTTCCCCTCCCGAAGCTGAGCTCGAGCGTATGCCGAGCCAGAGCGCAGTGGGTACGATCACCAAGGCCAGCGCCACGGCCGCCAGGATCCACACGGTACGAGAGCGCTGCCCAGTTGGTCCCGGGGTCGCCACCCAACTGGTTGAATGGCTGCCGGTAGCCAGCGCGTCACCCAGGGCGCCCTCGAGCGCTCGGGAGAACTCCTCAGCGCTCTGAAAACGCGTCGCAGGGTCCTTCTCCAGGGCCTTGCTCACCACGCGCTCGAGCGTGGGGCTGATGCGCCCCGCTGGAGCAACTTCGCTGATCCGCGCGGGAGTCTCCTTGATGTGGCGCGCCATCACCACCACCGCGTCGTCGTCCACGAACGGCGCGCGCCCCGCGAGCGCGTGATACAGGATGACGCCCAACGAGTAGAGGTCGCTCCGCGCGTCCAGCGGCTTGCCCTGCGCTTGCTCTGGGGACATGTAGCGCGGCGTCCCGAATACGGTGCCCGCCTGGGTCTCGAGCGCATCGATCGCCAGCTCGTCGCGCAGCAGCTTGGCGATGCCAAAGTCGAGTACCTTGCAGACTTCGCGTCGCCCGTCCGGGGTCCGGGTCAAGAACAGATTGTCGGGCTTGAGGTCGCGGTGAACGATGCCCTTGGCGTGGGCTTCTGCGAGGGACTCCAGCGCCTCTCGCACCAGACGCACTGCCTCCATCACGCTCAAGGCGCCGCGCTTCAGACGAGCGCCGAGGGTCTCGCCGTCGAGCAGCTCCATCGCGAGGAACCACGCCCCATCGTCCGATGCGCCGAAGTCGAACGCGGTCACGGTGTGCGGACTGGTGAGGGCGCTCATCGCCCGCGCTTCGCGCTCGAAGCGAGCGCGAGTGTCCGGGTCGTAGACCTTGTCGGGCCGCACGATCTTCAGCGCTACGTCTCGACCCACCGCTTCTTGACGAGCCCGATAAACCGCGCCCATCGCCCCAGCGCCCAGCTTGCCCAGCACCACGAAGCGCCCAGCGAACGTGCGACCCAGCATCGCGTCGCCTGCCGCGTTCTGGAGATCACTCACGCTCACGAGCGCCAAGCCGTGGGCCGGACAGCGCGCCAGCTTGCCACCCGATGGGGGCTCGGCGGTCGTGTGACACAGCGGGCAGACGGACCCCTCGAGCGCGCTCAGCGGAGGTGCCGTGGCGTCGGGATCGATGCTGTCAGACGGGGGGCGCGTCATCAGGGCGGTTGCTCGCGCCTTGAAAGGCGCGATCTGCGGGGGGGCCGCGACGGGTGGGTTACCTCTCATTAACCCAGCTCCACGGGCCGCAAGCAAGGCTGTTCGGCCGCTCGGCCACTCGGCGGCGAGATTTGGTTCGAGGAACGGATCTGGAACGCCGCTTCGCATACGCCAGCGATCCCCGGTCACCGTCGAGGCTCCAGGGCTGGGCCTCTGTCAGCGGCCTTTGTGGCTTCCCTTGGTGCAGCCGTGCGCCCTGACTGACGCCAGACGGCCCCGCTCAGGGCGCCCAGATTTACCATCCCACGCGAATCCAGGGAGCAAGCCAAGGCGGTCGCCCGACCTAGCGGGTCTCGACATCGGGGGCGGAGATGTCGCGGGTCAAGCTCCGCCTCCTCGCACGGCTGGCCTCGGACGGCAGCTTCTTTGGGGGGAGAGGACCGCCAGGTGCCTCCCGAGCTCTAGCCCATCAGCGAACGCAG
>JAUILJ010000806.1 GCA_030433055.1 Polyangia bacterium | reverse complement strand
TCAGTTACCAGTCGCTGGTGAGCCCTCCCAGCGTGCTCGATTACGACATGGTCGCCCGCACCACGCAGCTGAAGAAGCAACAGCAGATTCCGAGCGGATACGAAAAGTCGGAGTACACCTCTCGCCGGCTCTTCGCCACGGCGGCGGATGGCGCGCTGGTGCCCATTTCACTGGTACACCGCAAGGACTCGCCCCCTAACCCCCAAACTCCGCTCTATCTGTATGTCTACGGGTCCTACGGCGCGACGATTGACCCCTACTTCAGCCCGAACAGGCTGAGCCTGCTGAGTCGGGGTTTCGCCTTCGCCATCGCTCACGTGCGAGGCAGCAGCGTGATGGGGCGGCACTGGTACGAAGACGGGAAGGGCCTGAAGAAGCAGAATACGTTCAGCGATGTGCGTCTCGCCGTGGAAGAGCTAGAGCGCCAAGGTATCTCCTCCAGGGGCCGCGTGACCCTTAGCGGCGGCAGCGCTGGAGGGATGGCGGTCGGCGCCGTGATCAATCAGGTGCCCAGTTATTTCCATGCGGCAGTAGCGTCCGTGCCCTTTGTCGACTGCTTGAACACGATGTTGGACGCCAGCTTGCCGTTGACGCCTCCAGAGTACAGTGAGTGGGGCAACCCGGAGCTCGACGCGGAGGTCTACCGCTACATGCTTGGCTACAGCCCCTACGACAACGTGGTAGCGCAGGACTACCCGCACCTGCTGGTGACCGCTGGCATTGCGGATCCGCGGGTTACCTACTGGGAGCCAGCCAAGTGGGTCGCAAGACTGCGCGCGCTGAAGACCGATCAGAATCTGCTCGCCCTGCACACGAACATGAGCGCGGGGCACGGTGGGGCGAGCGGGCGCTTCGAAGCTCTGAAGGAACTCGCGCGGGAGTACGCGTTCCTGCTCTGGGTGTACGACCACCCCGATACGCGAAGCTAGCGACGGGGATCAGGCTGCGGTGTTCTTCATGAACAGCGTGCGCCCGACTCCCTGTTCCAGCATCAGCAGGCCATCTTCTGCCAGCTCGCGCAGGTCCCGACTGCAGCCGCTGTCACGCCAGTGCCTGAGCGTGGCGCGCACGACGCCCATGGCCGCGCCTGCAAGGATGCGCGCTCGGTACTGGATGTCTGGGTTGATGCTCGACGTGCTGATAGCGCCCGCGCGGAGCAAGGCTTCCGCGATGGCTGCTTCCCACTCACGGTCCGACTCCAGCTCGTGAGCGATCAGCGCCGGGGACGCGACGACCAGGCGCTGCTGTTCGGCGTAGGCGTGGGGGGACTCCATCAATTCCGTGGCGATACCCAGACAGGCTCTCCGCACGGAAGCAAATGGGGACTCGCCAGGCTCCACCGCGCGCAGCAACTGGCGGAAGCGCTCGAGCCGCTCGGCGTTGTCAGGGAAGACCACCGCCTCTTTCGTGGGGAAGTAGCGGAAGAAGGTGCGGCGAGAAACCTCAGCCTCAGCGGCGATCTCGTCGACGGTCGTCGAGTCGTAGCCTTGCTTCGAGAACAACCGTTGCGCGGCTTCGACCAACGCTTCACGAGTACGGGCCTTCTTGCGTTCGCGTAGAGTGGGCATTGTCTGCACGTCGACCAACCTTAGCTCGGGTGTTTTGGGAGTAGAACCGCTCCCGACAACTGCAGATCCCAGCCGCTCGGTTGAACGACTGTGGGGCGTCACGGGGGACGTCGAGAGCGCCTTGGACGACACGGTCACTCGCGAGGAGCTGCCGCGCCGCTCTGCGTTGCCGGACTGGTGCGGAACCCGCGCCTCCGCCGGCGCGTGTCTATAGCGATAGCATCTTCTAAAGATGCCGGCTCAGAAGATTGAGCTGAAACGCTCAATCTGACCTTGGATGATGCAGCCATATCCGCGGCTCCGCATCAGCGCCGCCGTTGACCGTATGGGGTGCTGGCGAAGCGAACTGAACGCAACGTGATGTCCATTCGCGTGGTGCATCGCGTTGTTCCGCCAGTGCAGTCACGCTTTGTCCCGTTTTGCAGTTGTACGTTTCCGCGCGCAGGAGCGGCGATATCGGAACGTGGATTGCCGCGGTAGTCAGCTTGGTTGTCAGCTGCGAGCAATCGGAGGATTGCCGGGATCTCGTGGCAGGGACATCGCCCCGTTTCACACCGCTTTCGAGGACCTGTTGTTTGGCAGCAGCTGCGCGGGACTTCGAGTGGGTGAGCCCGGCCACGCACTCACGCCCGCGAGGCCCGGAGCGTGCTGAAGACGCGACTTCGGGTGCAGCGCCGGCTCCAGGTGCAGCGCGCGCACACTTTCACGCACATTCGCTCGGGGCAGCGACTCGCGGATTTCCGGTGGAGTGTCCGAAAACGAACAACTGTTATTCCGCCGTGGCAAGCGATCGCGCTGCTCGCTCCGGGCGATGCAGCGAAAATTCACGGCGGCCCGCGTCCGGACTCAATGAGCGTTCCAGTTTCGCCTCAGGCAGGCGTCGCAGCCCGCCTCCCGGGGTGGCGATTTCAGTCCGGGTCAGCGACTCAGCACACTGGAGGCGCGCTCGCACTTTGTTATCCGTGCAGAAAACTGGAGCAGGCGACAGCTGGCCCCGTACAGCGCTTCACAGAAAGCACTGACCTTCGCCGCGATAGCTGCGGACCCGGTCCACTACCTTGCCGTGTTGAAGCAGCAGATACTCGTTGAAGCGCTCTGCGAGCTCTCCTGCCTTCGCGTGGCGGAAGATCACTGGATCTCCACGTTCGAGGCGCAAGCCAGGCGGCAGAGCGAGCGGCGTCTGAACTTCTCCCGCCATTTCGGCGCTCAGCAGCTTGAGCCCCAGGGGCAAGTGAGGCATCGGCGCCTTGTCCGGCGTCGTTGGCCCGGACGCGACGTAGCCGCCGCCAGCGCAAGTGACGAGGCTGGGAGCGGGGACCCGCGTCACCTCGACGGCGAAGAACCCCGCTGGTTCCAGGGCGCGCATGTGGGGGCTCTTGTAGTAGTCGAAGAGGTGGCTCTTGAGGAACGCGGACCCTGCGGTGACCTCGGTCACCCCGGTGTCGGGAGTGGTGGTGTCGAGTGACCCGCTACCGCCGCCGTTCACGAGCGCGGGCTCCAGCCCAGACTGTCGCAGCAGCTGCACCATCGTCGCGCGTCGATCCCCGAGTTCCCGGGAGGAAACGCGACGGATCAAAGACTTCACCGCGTTCTTGCCAGGCTCGAAGGGGTTGGCGTCACCCAAGCCTGCAACCTGCGCCTCGTAGGCCATCAATCCGTGGAAGCGCAGCCCCGACGTATCAGCGACGCGGCGCGCGAGGGCAAGCACCGCTTCGGGGCTGTGCAACGGCGAGCGGCGCACACCCAGGTGCACGGCGCCCCTGGCCAGCTTGAGGCTCATGTCCACACACAGGCAGACGTCTATCGTCGTCGCGTGGTCGCGCGCGGTTTGGCCGAGCCGGGCAAGCACCTCTGGGGAGTCGACGACCACGCTGATGCGCTTGCCCTCGCTCGCCAGGTTCGCGACGCTGTCGAGGTCTGGCTGCTGGAACGCGGGGTAGGCGAGGAGGAAGTCGTCGATCCCCAGCGTCGACAGGTACTCCGCTTCCCGCGCCGAGTAGCACATCACGCCCCGGAGCAGGCCGCTCGGGTGCGCCAGCAGCCGCTTGATCAAGAATGGAACGCGCAGCGACTTGGTGGCGGGGCGCAGGGGAATGCGGTGGGGGCGAATCGTCTCGAGGACGCGTTCGATGTTGCGGTCGAACGCGTCCAGGTCGACGAACGCTACGGGCAAGCGCTGCCCGATGAGGCTGCGCTTGATCTCGCCGTAACTCAGCGCCACGGGATCACTCGGCGGTTGGGTTGACGTCGCCTGGCTTGTAGATGGGTTCTCCGTAGGACTCGACCTCGTCCACTTCCTCGGGGAACAGACTCATGAAGCTCAGTGTGCCCGTCGTGGGCTCTTCGCCGATGCTGTTGACCTGCACCTTTGCGATCGTGGCGCTGCCTGCACCTCGCCAGCGCCCTCGAAGATGTTGAGGATGCGTGCGTCACACAGTACGCGACTGATCGGGTATTCCAGCGCGAACCCGTTGCCGCCGTGGATCTGCAGCGCGTTGTCCGCTGCTGACCACGCGACGCGCGCGCCCAGCATCTTGGCGAGGCCGGCCTCAAGGT
>JAUILJ010000805.1 GCA_030433055.1 Polyangia bacterium | reverse complement strand
GGCGGCGCGGGTCTCTGCGAAGCTCGGGTGGGCTCCGACCTCCTGAGCGAGCGCGTTGGACGCGCTCAGCGCGTGAAAATAGATGGTCTCCGAGATGCGGCGTGAGAGCGTCCGCGCCTCTTCGCTGTCAAAGGCGAGGCCAAGCGCGAAGAAGACGTCCTGCAGCCCCATCAGGCCTAGCCCCACCGGGCGCCACCGCAGGTTCGAAGCGTGAGCCTTGGGGATCGGATAGTAGTTCAGGTCGATGACCCTATCTAGTTGCCGCACGGCAATGTTGACGCTGCGCTCGAGCTGCCGGTAGTCGAACGCGGGGCTGCCATCTCCACGCGTCGTCAGGTGACGCGCGAGGTTCAACGACCCGAGGTTACACACCGCCGTCTCGTCCTCGCTCGTGACCTCGATGATCTCGGTACACAAGTTCGAGAGGTGGACGACGCGTCCGCGCAGCGCCGTCTGATTGCAGGCTCTGTTGCACTTGTCCTTGAACGTCATCCAGCCATTTCCGGTCTGAGCCAGGGTGCGCAGCATGCGGCTGTAAAGCTCCCGGGCGGGCAGCTGCTTCACCGCGAGGCCGGCCGCTTCAGCGGCGAGGTAAGCGCGCTCAAAGTCGCCGCCGTACAAATCGGGCAGGTGCGGCACCGACTTGGGATCGAAGAGGCTCCAGCTTGCGTTCCGCTCCACGCGACTCATGAACAGATCGCTCACCCAGTTCGCGAGGTTCAGGTTGTGGGTGCGTCGCGCGTCGTCTCCCGTGTTGTCCCGCAGCTCGAGGAACTCCTCGATGTCCGCGTGCCAGCTCTCGAGGTACACGCAGCACGCGCCCTTGCGCTTGCCGCCCTGGTTCACTGCGGCCACGGACGCATCGAGGGTCTTCAGCCAGGGTACGATGCCGTTCGAGTGTCCGTTGGTGCTCTCGATGAGAGAGCCGCGGGAGCGCACCCGGTGGTAGGCGAGTCCGATGCCGCCGGAGAACTTCGAGAGCTGCGCGACGTCAGCGTAGCGCTGGTAGATGTCGGTGAGGTGATCCTGGGGCGAGTCGAGGAGGAAGCAGCTCGAGAGCTGCTCGTGGCGTGTGCCGGCGTTGAACAGCGTCGGCGAGCTTGGTAGGTACTCCAGGCGGGAAAACAGCGAGTAGAGTTCGATGGCTTCGGGCACGTTCGCGCTGAGCGCGCAGGCAATGCGCATGAAGAAGTACTGGGCGTTCTCCAGTACGTCTCGCGTGGTGGGGTGCCGCAGCAGGTAGCGATCGTAGAGCGTGCGCATGCCAAAGAACTCGAACAGCCGATCTCGCCCAGCTTCGATCGCGTCGTCGAGCTTGCGGGCGTTCTGAGCGACGAACGCCGCGACGCGATCGCCGATCAGCCCAAGCTCGACCCCCAGGGCGATCGACTGAGAGAAGGAGCGCACGCCGAGCGCGCGCACTTCCTTGTCGACCAGCGCTGCGAGGAGCCGCGCGGCGAGGCGCGAGTACTGTGGCTCCTCGAGCATCAAGGACGCTGCCGTGCGGATAGATAGCTGGTCGAGCTCTTCGGTGGTCGCGCCGTCGTAGAGTCCGCTGATCGTCTTCGTCGCGACGCGCATCGGGTCCACTGCCGGAAGCTCGTTCGCGCATCGTGCGACCGCGCGTACGATCTTGTCGAGGTCGACTGGTTCTGAGGTGCCGTTGCGCTTGGTGACCCGCATCGGCGTGGTGTTCTGGCTGTACGCTGCATTGCCTGACATGCTCTGCTCCTCGATGCAGCGGTGCCTGCCCGCTGCTCCGTTGATGAGCGCGTCCGAGTGCTGACGAGCGGTTCCTCTTGGGTCGACGAAGCTCGGCGCGCGCTGCGCGTGGCGCAGCTGCCGGACTCCAACCGCGAACGGCCGACCTGCAGAGTCTCCGACTCGCCCTCCCTCGGGGCGCCGGGAACCGACACGTTGAAATCAGTGGTGTGCCGGATGCTGGCAGGTCTTCGGGCTTACGAGCTTCGGTTGGACCGACAGGAGCCAGTGGCTCCGACCTACTGTCGACCGCTTCCCAATCGTTGGGCTCGCCGGAGCGCGTTGCCTCGGGGAGAGGAGCGCCGGTTCACCCGGTGATCAGTGCTGTGGTCGAGTTCGTTCTCGTTTACCGCTGCGGGGCAGCTCCGGCTTATCGCCGTGGTTCACACGACGCCGGATTCCCTCTTAGCCTGAGCAAATGCCCAGGACCAACATGAGCGCAACATATTGGGGAAGGCCCAGCGTTGTCAACGAGATGTTGGGGTGCGCCGGGTGGAGGCCCTGAACGGATAGGGAGCGAACGGCTGGCTGTCGGGGTCGATGGCCAGGGGACGTCCGAGCAGTGGGAGCGCGCGCTGCGGACACTCGGTGCGTTCGCAGACCTTGCAGCCGACCCCGATGGGCGTCGCCGTTCCCAGGTCTGTCAGATCGAGGCCCCGTGAGTAGACGAGGCGATGCGCGTGCTGGACGTCGCACCCCACGGCAACGGCGAACTCCTTCGTCGGCGCTCCGAAGCCCACCTGAGCGTGCCCCACCCGACGGGCGATCCACAAGTAGACACGACCGTCTGGCATCTGCGCTAGCTGCGTCAACGTGCGGGTTGGTTGCGCGAACGCTTCGTAGACCGCCCATAGGGGACAAGTGCCGCCGCTGCGGGAAAAGTGGAAGTCCGTCGCTGATTGCCGCTTGGAAATGTTTCCCGCGCGGTCGACGCGCACGAAGAAGAACGGCACTCCTCGTTGGTCGCGGCGCTGCAGCGTGCTCAGGCGATGGCAGGTCGTCTCGAAGCTGACGTCGAACGCCTCGCCCAGGCGCTCGATGTCGTAGGCGAGCGCTTCCGCCGACTCCAAGAAGCGGTCGTAAGGACACAGCAACGCGCCGGCGAAGTAGTGCGCCAAGCCGATCCGCGCGAGACCCTGGGTTCCGGGATCTTCGAGACCCGGAGAGGCCGCGAGGTTGTCGAGCAGCGCACTCTGTTCCAGGAAGGCGAGCTGAGTCGCGACCTGGAATGCGTGCTGTCCCGTAGTGAGGTGCGCGGGGAGGGCCAGAGTCCGCGTGTGGCGGTCGAAGTGGCGGATGCGCGCGGCGCCTGGACCATGCTCGCGCTGGATCACCACTCGAGCGCCGTGGCGCTCGCGGAGACGCGCGACGAGCGCCTCCAGCATGTCTCCGGGGACCAAGCTCTCCTCGTTTGCGATCTCTTCCGCTGCGCCTTCTAGCTCGGCGATGTAGTTCTGCTTCGCGTAGAAGAAGTCGCGCACCGCCTCGTAGGGAGTCGTCAGCCCTGGTGGCGGAACCTGGTCACGGTTCTGAACGCGGCTGATCAAGATGTCGGCTCGCTGTATTGCCTCGCGGTAACGTGAGGCGAGCGCGACGAAGGCGCGTGCGATGCCCGGATGGTCGCCAGCCAGCGCGCGGAGCTCCGAGTCGCTGGGCTGTGTGCTCGGAGGCAGATTCGCCAGCGCGTCGCGGAGCTCAGCGACCATGCGCGCCTCCTCCTCCCCCGAAAAATCCTGAGGATCGATACCGAGCGATCCGCTCAGGGAGAGCAGCACGCTGACGCTCAGAGGCCGCTGGTTGTGCTCCAGCTGGTTCAGGTAGCTGGCGCTGATCCCGAGCTTGGCCGCCATCGCGGCTTGGGTGAGGCCGCGCTCTTCCCGAAGCCGCCTCAACCGTGGACCGACGAAGAGCTTCGACATCATTGAAGATTAGCAAACTTCGCAAATTTGCAAGCGATGTACTGCAAAGTTTGGCCCTTTTAGCGCTTTGAGGTGGGGGTGGGGGATGCGAATTATTTACAGTGCCCCGCGTCAAAGGGGCCAGCGTGACGCTGGCCAATATCGTGTTCCCCGAGCAGGCCAACCACGAAGGCTGCCTGTTTGGGGGCGAGGCGTTGGCGCTGATGGACAAGGCGGCCTTCGTCGCCGCCTCGCGGTACTCCCGGAGGCGCGTCGTCACGGCTCGCAGTGACGGCTGCGATTTTCGTGCCCCGGTGCGCGTGGGGCATCTGGTCGAGGCCACCGCCGCGGTGATCGCCACGGGCAGAACCTCGGTATCCGTGGACGTCCACCTCGTCGCCGAAAACCTGCTGTCCGGGGAGCGCTGGCTCGCCACACGCGGCCGCTTCGTCCTGGTCGCCCTGGATGAGAGCG
>JAUILJ010000804.1 GCA_030433055.1 Polyangia bacterium | reverse complement strand
CCTTGACCTCGACACTCGCCCCAGGGCGAAGGAAGACGCCAACGCGTCGATCCGGCTTGGGCAATGGATCGGCGATCAAGCGCACCTCCCGGGTGACCCTTCGTGCAACGTCTCCGCGCGGAATGTAAGCCAGCACCAGCGCGCCGGCGTCCGCCAGCGCGACCCGCAGGTAGCGTGCCTCCTGCGCGACGACGACCAGGCGCAGAGGAACATCGACGGCGCGTTCGGCGTCCAGCAGCGCCGGCCCCTTCGGGTCGAAGTAGAGCTGCCCAGCGAACCGGAGGTCGGCTCGAGCGGTGAAGCGCGCGGCGTAGTCTGGGCCCAGCGACGTTACCGGGTCTGGCGCGTCGTGGGTCGAGCGCCCCGGGAGAGGAGGTGGCTCCGCAGCGACGTGAATCGCGCGGCCCTGGGAGGCCGGGGACGTTCGCGACCCAGCAGGCGGAACGCAGGCCGTGACCAGGATGCCAACCACACAGCCCACGCGACGGCGCAGCCCACATTCCAGCCGACGAAGCTGGGAGAGCACCCGACCAGTGCGCGCTGAAGGGCTGGGGCGAGCCGGGGCGAACATCAGCCAAAGCGTACTGCGAGATACAGCTATGGGCTTCAATCGCGTATTAGGAAACCGTGGGGAACGACGCGAAGGAATCCGAGGTCACGCGCCTCCGCACCCTGCTGGTGGTCCGAGAGCTGCAGAACGGTCGAGTGATCGCGCATCCGGTGAGCGCGCCGAACCTCGCCAGCATCGGCATTCGCGAGCGCGTGCTGGAGGAGCAGCAACTCTTCCTGGGTCGCTACCTGATGGAGCAGGACGCCGCCACGCTGAGCAGCTTCACCATGCCTGAGGGCTGCGAGCTCGTGGTGATCCCCATCGACCTGGAGCGCAATGACCTGACGCGCGCCTCGCGTATCCCGACCCAGATCGACGTCTACGGTGTCAAGATCCCGGATCCTCGCGGAACATGGGTAGACATCATCTCGCCCCATCACACCGTGTTCGTCGCCGAGGGCGAAGACCTGACAGAGGTGGTCAAGACGGAGATCGAGCGCGTGATCGCGGCATTGAATCCGGACCCAGAGCAGGCGCTCACGCTCTTCCCCCCGGCGCTCGGTTGCAGCCTGGAACCCATCGAGGTGGAGATCGAGCGCAACGCGTCCGCGGCAGGTGGCTCAGTGGCGCGGCGTCGGGCGCTGCTCTCGGAGCGCGAACAGCGCAAGCAAGCCCTCGAAATCCTGGCGTCGATTGGCGAGCTCTGGACCGACTCTCGTCAGGCACTTCGTCACGCGGCGATGGATGGCCAGCCCTTGCGCCAGACCTTGCTGTTTCGCGAGCGGGAACAGCGACAGCTCGCCGCCCTGCTCGAAGCGCCTCAGCGCTCGAGTGTGCTGCTCGTCGGGAGCGAGCTGGCGGGGCGTCAGGCCCTGCTGGACGACTGGTATGCAACGCGCGCCGCTGGCGGGCACGAGGTGCGCATCTACTCCACCAGCGCCGCGCAGTTGATCGCGGGCATGAGCGCTCGCGGTCAGTGGCAAGCACGCTTGGCGCGGGTGCTCGAAGCTGCAGCGCGCCTCGACGCCATCCTCTACTTCGACGATCTGGCAGATCTGTTTGGGGACCACAGCGACGGCTACGTGGACATCCCGAGCGCGATGTTGCGGTCCCTGCAAGACGCGAAGCTGCGCGTGGTCGGTCGCATCACCGCTGAGACGCTGGACGCGGTGGAACCGCGAGGGGTGAGCTTCTTCAACGCATTTCACCGCGTACGGCTGGCTCCGCTCGACGTGGAGCAGACCACGTCGATTATTTCCTCCCGGATCTCTGACACCACAGATCAGCGAGTGCGCCTCGCGCCTGAGGTGGCGAAGACGCTGGTGCAGCTGGTCGAGCGCTATCAACCCTATCGAGCGCTGCCCGGCAAGGCCATTCGGTTCTACGAGCAGCTGCTCGACGCCCACGCGCGCGTGACCTCCGACGATCAGCTGCTGGATGGATCCGACGTCCAGCGCTGGCTCTCGCGACAGACTGGTATTCCGGAGGCGTTGCTCCGCGAGGATCTGCCGCTGGAAGTCGAGTTCGTCGAGAGCAAGCTGGGCGCCAAGCTGATCGGCCAGCGCCCCGCGGTGCGTGCGGTGGCGGAGGCGATCAGCGTGGTGAAAGCCAACCTGCAACCAAGCGGAAAGCCTCTGGCGAACCTGTTGTTCGTGGGGCCCACGGGGGTGGGCAAGACGGAGCTCGCTCGCGCGCTGGCGGCGTTCCTGTTCGGTTCACCAGACCGGGTGCTGCGCTTCGACATGAGCGAGTACCGCGATGGGATGGCGGCGGAGCGCCTGATCGAAGGCACCGAGCGCCAGGAAGGGCTGCTCACCCGAGAGGTGCGTCGCCAGCCGTTTTGTGTGCTGCTCCTCGATGAGATCGAGAAAGCCGGCCCCGCTGTCTTCGACCTCTTGCTCGGGGTTTTGGGTGAGGCGCGCTTGAGTGATGCCAACGGCCGCACCACGTATTTCCACAACTGCTTGATCATCATGACCAGCAACCTGGGCGTGACCCACAGCGCTCAGGGCCTCGGCTTGGTCCGTGCTCAAAGCGACGCACAGGCCAGCTTCCTGCGGGCCATCCGAGAGCATTTCCGCCCAGAATTTATTAACCGGCTCGACCGCGTCGTGCCCTTTGGCCCGCTGAGCCCGGTGGAGATCGAAGCCGTGCTGGATCTGCTCCTGAACAGCGCCGGCCGCCGGCGCGGCTTTCTCGAGCGCGGAGCAGACCTCTGCCTGTCGCCTGGGGCGCGCGCCTTCGTCGCTCAGCGGGGGTACTCACCGAGCTACGGCGCGCGCGCCTTGCGCCGCGAGCTGGAGGACCAGGTGCTGGCGCCGGCGGCAGGGCTGCTCAGCCGCATGGGAGCCGAAGCCAAGAGCAGCCAGGTGCACGTGCGCCGCCCCGAGGAGGATCCGCAGCCCAACGTGTTCAAGCGCAGCCAAACCGGCGAGCTCCATTTCGAGCTCGTGCGGCGTGGAGGACGCAAGGCCGCAAAGACCGAACTGTCGAGCTACACCACGATCAGCGAAGCCTCTGCCCGCGGTCGCACCTGGCTCGATTTCGACCCCGTCGATGATCTGAAGTCTCGCATCGAGTACTTGCGCACCGAGCTCAGCCAGATGGGTCGGACCCGCGGCGCGCGTCACCAGAAGCTGATGGGCGCGCAGCACGAACGCCTGCGCAGAGAGCTGGGCGACCTGGAACAGATCTGGCGCGGAGTGCACGAGCCCATGGAAGAGCTGGAGGCGCTCGAGGAGCTCGCCTTCGCCTCGCTCGTGGTGTCCGAGGCGCCGGATCGCGAGGCCGCCGAGAGCCTGCGGGAGGAAGCATCTCGCGCAGAACTGAGTCTGCGTCGAGGCCTGGTACCCGCGCTGCTCGCGCGCCTGGAAGGTCGAGACGAGATCTTGCTGCTCGTGCGCGAGCTGGACGGGAACCACGCGTTGGATGCGTGGTGGCGCGGCTTTCCCGAGGCGTGTCAGGCGCGCAGCTGGCAGGTGTCCGTCCACCCTCCGAGCAGCATGAAAGCGCCACGATCAGGTTGGCCTCAGGATAGCTACTGGTCGGATCCGGAGCCCGCGGACTGGCTGAACCGGCTCCTCGCTGACGCCAACCGGAAGCCCGCGAGACTGCTGCTGGCGGTCAAGGGTCGCCTGGCAGGCGCCCTCCTGGCGCTCGAACAGGGCCTGCAAAGCTTCACCAAGGACAACCTGCAAGACCGCTCGCGAAGCCTGCAGGTCTTGCGCATGGGGGCGCGCATCTCGCCGGAGAAGGCCACCTGGGAGCACACCCGAATGCGGCCGCCCGAGCCGCTGCCGCTGGACGTGCTGTCGAAGCATCCACGCGTCCGCACCCACGATCTGCAGAAGCGCTACGTGAAGCTGAGCAGTCCCCTGCCCAACGTGAGCTACGAGGCCGGCGACTACTGGAGTGTGCTGGACGAGGTCGCGTTCACGATCCTGGTGCACCAGCTGGGCCTGGGGGCGGATCTCGACGACCTCGTAACCACCACGGGAGCCGGTTGATGCACTTCTCGATTCCCGTATACCAGCAGCGCCAGGACCACGGCTTCATGCTGACATGCGTCGGACTGGACGGGCAGCTGAT
>JAUILJ010000803.1 GCA_030433055.1 Polyangia bacterium | reverse complement strand
TGGAGACCTCTACGTCGATGTCGAGGTGATGCCCGACGAACGCTGGGAGCGAGATGGGCCCGACCTGTTGGTGCGAGAGGTGATCGCCTTCTCCGAAGCCGCCCTCGGCACCGAGCTAGACATCGAGCTCCCGGACCAGACCAAGGTTCAGGTCGAAGTGCCGAAGGGCACCCAACCGGGTACCGTGCTGACGCTGCGAGGGAAAGGCATTCCCCGGCTCGATCGCCGCGCTCGGGGCGATCTTCACATCTTCGTCAATGTCGCGCTCCCGAAGAAGCTGTCCCGCAAGGCCAAGAAACTCTTGGCTGAGCTCGATGCCGAGCTCGCTGGCTGAGCTGACCGCAGCCCAATAATTTCCCCGTGGCTTTTTTCAGACTAACGGAAGCGCTGCGCGAGCTGCGCGACGCGTTTCACACAGTCATCGAACCCATGGGCGTCGTGGGGAGACTGTTGAAGAAACTGCGAGAGATCAGGCTGAGCTGCGATGGCGCGATCCAGCAGCGCGTCGCTGCCCTTCGCATACGCCCCCAGCGTGATCAAATCTCGCTTTTCCTCATACGCGCCTAGGAGGCTACGGAGTCGCGCCGAAGACTGAAGGTGCTCCGGAGCGACGACCTGTGGCATCACGCGTGAAAGCGACCCAGGCACGTCGATCGCAGGGTAATGACCCCGGGCGGCGATCTTGCGATCCAGCACGATGTGCCCATCCAAGATCCCTCGCACTTCATCGGCGATTGGCTCGTCCATGTCGCCGCCTTCCACTAGCACCGTGTAGATCGCCGTAATGGAACCCGCTACGCCCTGCCCGCTGCGTTCGAGCAGCCTGGGCAGCATCGCGAAGACACTGGGCGGATAGCCGCGACGCGCCGGAGGCTCCCCAGCGGCGAGGCCAACCTCACGCTGCGCGCGGGCGAAGCGAGTGATGGAGTCCACCAGTAGCATCACGCTCTGCCCTTGATCCCGGAAGTACTCTGCGATCGCGGTCGCGACCTGCGCAGCCTTCAGGCGCTCGAGCGCGGGTGCGTCACTTGTAGCGATCACCACGACCGATCGGGCGAGGCCCTGCGGCCCCAGCGCCTGCTCCAGGAACTCATTCACTTCCCGCCCGCGCTCACCAACGAGCGCCACCACGACGACGTCTGCTACGGTTCCGCGCGCAATCGCTCCCAGGAGCGTGCTCTTGCCCACGCCGGAGCCGGCGAACAGGCCAACGCGCTGCCCCACGCCGAGCGTCATCAGACCATCGATCGCGCGCACCCCGGTCGCGAGTGGCGAGTCGACGGGGCGGCGGTTCAGCGCCGCGGGAGGTGCACGATCCACCAAGACTCGCTCGAGAGGTCCGCTGAGCGGCTCCCCCAAGGGGCGGCCCAAACCGTCCAGCACGCGGCCCAACATGCCGGCCCCCACGCTCACCTGAAGCGGCGTGCCAAGAGACTCGACTGGGTCATCCGGCCCCACGCCGTCCAGACTCCCGAGCGGCATCGCCACCACCTCGCCCTCGACGAAGCCAACGATCTCCGCTTCCAGCGGCTCACCCCGGCGCCTCACCAGGACCACGTCCCCCACGCGACCGCCGGGCAGACTCGCCCGAAGCGACAAACCGGTAACCGCTCTGACTTTGCCGTGCGGACGCAACGTCGAAGTACTGGCCAGGCTGGCCTTCAGGGCATCGATGTCCACCGCGCAAGCGTAGCGTACGCGCGTGGGCTGAGCATAAGAGTTGCCCGCGAACTGGGCTCAGTGACACGCTTTTGGTGCATGACCCGTAAAACTCGAATCCTCAATTCGACTCGAGTCGCTCACCGCGCTTCCACGCGACCGCGGCGCAGCCTCGCCGTGGTGATGGGTGTGCTCTGCCTGGCCTCCGCAGCCTCGGTTGGGTGCCGCGCTTCAGTAAGCGCGAACGCGAACCTGAACACTGGGGAGGAGAAGGAGACCAAGGACTTCGACGAGCCCCTCACCCCGGTGGACAAGAGCCTAGACGAGTCACCGATGGAGGGTGACTACGCGCTGCTCGGCGCGCGTCACGACGTCGCGCTCACCGAGGAGGCCAAGAAGCAAGCATCGCCGTGCAGCTGTCTGGCGCTCAAGGTGGGCACGCCGACGGACCCAAGCTTCATGTGGCAAGGCCCAATCCCCCGCACCGATCCCAACAGCCAACTGGTGTTCGCGATGAGTTCCGAGGGCCAGACCTGCCAGGGCGAACCAGACGACAGCCTCGGCGCCTCGTACTGGGGCTTCAAGCAGGACGGCGACGACATCATCGTCATCGTGGAGAATGCGCGCTTTGGTCGTCCCCTCACCGCGGGTGCGATCATCCCCAAGCCCCTCGGTGACGGCCACGTCTACTTGCGGCCCGCGTCGAAGTCCGTGCCGTACGGAAAGCCTGCGAGCGGCGAGAAGTACTGCCGCCTGATGTAGGGTCGCGCTCTGCTCGGGCGAAGATGCGGATCAGGCGAACTGGATCTTGCTCATCGCGTCGAGCACCTGCGCGCGCTGGGTCGAGAGCTTCTCGCCCATGTACGTCTTCACGTAGTGGGCAAACTGCTCCTTCGTGAGGGGCTCACACAGCTGCGCAGCCGCGAACTGGATACCGCGACGGAAGTCCGCAGCCGTCTGGTAGCGCTGCTCGCGATCTCGACGGAGCGCGCTGTGAATCACGTCGGCTAGCGGCTTGGGCACACTGCGGGGCAGCGGCGTATAAGGGGCCCCGAGCTTCAACTGCTGAAAAACTTCGAGCATCGAGCCCTGGTAGGGCGTGCGACCAGTTACCATACGGTAAAGCACCACGCCTGCGGCCCAGACATCGGCGCGGCGATCGATCTTGAGGCGCATGGCTTGCTCTGGTGCCATGTAGGTGACCTTGCCCTTGTACACTCCGGTCCCGGTCTGCTCGCTCAGCCGATCAATCGCGGTAGCCACACCAAAGTCGATCAGCTTCACGTCGCCCATCGCGCCGGTGACGATGTTCGCTGGCGACACGTCGCGGTGGATGACTCCCGCCAGCTCTCCGCGGTCGTTCCTCAGTTCGTGCGCAACGTGCAGTCCCAGGCAGCACTCCCCGACGATGCGCAGCATCACATTGATCGGCAAAGACTCGCCGCGGCTGGCTACTTCGGTCATCAGCTGGCCGAGGCTGTCTCCGTCGATCCACTCGAGCGCGACGTAGGGCAGCCCATAGTGCAGGCCGACGTCTCGCACCTCGATCACATTGGGGTGGTGAATCGCCGTGAGCAGACCAACCTCATCGAGGAACATGCTCACGAACGCGTGGTCACCGCAGAGGTGCGGGAGCATGGTCTTGATCGCGACCAGCTCTGGGCGGCCCTCCGGGCTTTTCCTCGCGGCAACCCAAATCGTGGCCATACCGCCCTGAGCGAGCTTCATCAGCAGCGTGAACTCACCGAGCATGTCCCCAGCGCGGAGGCGCACCTCGGACATCGGCAGCGGAGCCCGCGAGGTCGCTTCCACTACCCGCGCCCAGCGCAAGCTGATTGGGTTCTCACTGTCCATCAGGTGTCCAACAAGCGTAGCGCGCGCGCCGTGGCTTAAGCGCCACAAAGCACACCTCTCCCCTCGTGACCGAGAGAGCCTCGCGTTGGTCTCCGTGAGGAGACGAACGGACGTTTGGCGAAGGAACTGGACACGAACTCGAAACCAGAGCGCCAAACGCGGCGCGCCGCTCGGTCTTCTCCGCCCCGCGGGGAGACCAGCGCGTGGAGCAGCGCTTTTTTGTTCTAAGGAAACATGATGCAGGATCGAACGCTCCACTCTGCGATATCTCGCAGCGGAGCTCAGCCGAGCGAACGAACTCCCCCCACCCGCGCGTCAGGTGGATTCCGTTGGTTTCCGTCACCGAGATGATCCCCAATGACTGGTTGGGGGTGAGACACCCCGGCTATCCGACGTTCCCCGTTTCAAGCACCCGTCGGGAACCCGCGTCAATCCAGGCTTGCCACCGACTTGACCAAGCGACGCCCTTGTCGTCAGTCTTCCGGAACCTGGCACTGATTCGTTACGCCAGGCCTTAACCGCCACTCGTGGCGCGGCGCCCAAAATCGGCGCCAAACAAACTATCGGGGACGACCTATGCGCACATTTCAGCTCTTTTCTATTGGTGCAGTTCTAATGCTCGGTGCCT
>JAUILJ010000802.1 GCA_030433055.1 Polyangia bacterium | reverse complement strand
GGGTGAGATCGGCGGGTGCGTTCCCGCAGACGCCAACAACGACGGCATCCCAGACCCGCTGCGACCACCGAGCGGCTGCACCGAGGACGCTCAGTGCCCCGGTCACGGGATCTGCCGCAACGGCACCTGCATCGTCGCCGTGCCCTGCATCGACAACGGGGACTGCTCTGCCGACGAGATGTGCACCCCCGACGGGCGCTGCGTGCCGGTTCCAACCGACTCGTGCGCTGACACCTCGGAGTGCGGGGATCTGGTGTGTCGCTCCGATCAGTGCTCCGCGTGCACCAGCGACACCGAGTGCGGCGACGGCCGCCGCTGTGCTCCCACGGGGCGCTGCGTCTCCGATGGCGGGGGCGGGAGCGGCGGGAGCAGCGGTATCGACGTGTTGCCCAATCAGGAGGTGCAAGGCGGCGCCTGCGCGTGTTCGCTTCCAGGCGGAAACAGTTCATCACCCGCGGCGCTGCTGGCGCTGCTGCTCCCACTCGTCACCGTCGCGCGGCGTAGGTCGCGTAGGCGCCCTCGCTGAGGCCCTTTGAAGTTCTTCCGAGGCACGATGCGCGCATCCACTCGTTTCTTCCTTCCGACGCTCTTGCTCGTCACGGCGCTCACTCACACGGCAAGCGCCCAGGACGACATCGACGCGGAACGCTTCAAACCAGCAGTCACCCACGATGGCTGGGTCACAGCAGAAGGCTCTGGCGTACGGCCAACTCAAGACCCGCTGGAGCTCGGGCTGTTCCTCAACTATGGCATCAATCCCTTGATCCTCGCGGAAGATGGCGACGTCCAAGCGAAGTTCGTCGGTGGCCATCTGGGCGCCGATCTACTGGGGTCCTACAGCCTCAGCCGATCGTTCGCGATTGGCCTCGGGGTACCGCTCTATGCGCTTCAGTCTGGAGACGGAGATCCAGCGTTCGCGGGCTTGGGTGATCTACGCGTGGTGCCGAAGCTGCGCGTCCTCGACGATCGCGAGGGCCTCGGGCTGGCCATCGCGGTCGAGCTGCGGGCTCCGACGCACACCGGTGATTTCAACGGCGGAGCGCGCAACATTCAAGCCGTCCCCAAGCTGATCATCGATCACCGCTTCATCGATGGCTGGCACCTGGGGGCAAACGCCGGCGTCGCGATCCGCGAGTCCACCGACTTCTTCAACGTGCACGCCGGAAGCGAGTTCGAGTACGCAGCCGCGCTTGGCTACCGCTTTGGCGGCATCGAAGGCAAGACCGAGCTCGGCGCGGAGTTCGCTGGCGGAGTCGGGCTCGCGGAGCAGGATGCAGAGGAGGTTCCGCTCGAGGCGCTCGCATACTTGCGTCACGACCCGAACGAGGAGTGGCAGATCCAGGGTGGCCCTGGAATTGGAGTGCTACCGGGCTACGGTGTGCCGACGTTTCGAGGTTACCTCGGCGTTCGCTACACCCCGACATCTCACGACCAAGACGCCGATGGGATCCCCGACGACGAAGACAAGTGCCCTACTCAAGCCGAAGATCGCGACGGCATCCAGGACGACGACGGCTGCCCTGAAGAGGACCCCGACGCCGACAAGGACGGCGTGCCGGATCACGAAGATGACTGCCCCGATGACAAGGAGACCATCAACGGCGTCGACGACGACGATGGCTGCCCGGACACCGGGGATCCCAGCGTCATCTTCGAGGACGGCAAGTTCAAGATCCTCGACACGATCCAGTTCGAGCACGGCTCGGCGAAGCTGAAAGACGAGTCGCACTCCACCCTCGACCAAGTGGCACTCACCCTGAAGGCCAATCCGGAAATCAAGAAGGTACGCGTCGAGGGCCACACGGACGATACGGGCCCCGCCGATGTCAACCGCCGCCTCTCCCAGCAACGGGCCAACGCGGTACGCACCTACCTGATTCGCAAGGGAGTCGACCCGCGTCGGCTGCGGGCGAAGGGCTACGGCGAAGACAAGCCACTAGAAAAAGGCACCAGCGACTCTGCGCGCGCCAAGAACCGACGCGTCGAGTTCGTCGTCGAGTAGCCCAAATTACCTCACGGATTTTTCGGGGGTGAGCGCAACACGCGCGGCGCCGACAGACACCGTCAGCCTCAGGGGCGCTTGCTGAAGGAAGCGTCCGGGCGTACCGCACAGGCAGCCGAGTACCCAGGGTTACCTGCACGTGACATCGGTGGCGCGCGCCGTACAGCGCCCGACGGATTCGCGGAGTACGCGTCGCAGGAACGTTTCATCCTGCGCGGAGCGCGCCCCTGCCCGCGTGAGTTCGCGGCTGAACCTGCCGACTCGCGGAGGTATCCTCGAGGCCATGAACCGTGACACCCGCTGGCTGCTGATGTGCGCCGTGATGCTCGCGGCTACGGGCTGCGGCAGCCAGGCAGACACAACCTCCGAGCACGTCGAGTCGAACTGCACCGCCCCTCCGCCGCCGGACGAAGCGACCCGTCAGGTAGGTACCGCCAACGGGCAGACGATCCTGCCGGGGGGTCGCATCCTCGCGCCAACCGGAACTCAAGCGGAGCTCGGCGGCTTCCCCATCGATCTGCGGATCCATCCCAGCCTCCCGCTGGCCTATGTTGCCAACACGGGCTTTCGCAAGCGCGCGGTGCAAGTGATCTCGACACAGGACGGTAGCGTTCTTCAAGAGATCGAGCGGACCGAGTCGTTCTTCGGACTCGCGTTGTCTCCTGACGGGAAGCGCTTGCTGGCAAGCGGTGGCGCGTCGGGGCTGATCGACACGTACGACGTCGCTGACGACGGCTTGCTGACAGCTGGCGCTCAGCTGGACGTCGGGGGGCACCTGGCCGGTCTGGTGTTCTCAAAGGATGGCCGATCGGTCTGGGTCGGGCGCTTTCTGGACGAGCAACTCTTGCAGCTGGACGCCGAAACGCTCGAGATCGCCACCACCATCGATCTCCCGGCGCGCGCCTACGCCATCGCCGAGGTTCCGCAGAGAAATGAACTCTACGTGACGGGGTTCGGCGCCGCCAACATCATGATCGTGGACGCGGCGCAGGCCAGGGTCGTGGCAAACCTCGAAGTCGGTGGCAACCCAGTGGCGCTCGCCGTCAGCCCCGACGGAGCCCAGGTGTTCGCATCGGTCGCGGACGGCGACGTGCTGCTGTCCATCGACACGGCGACGCAGGAGCTCTCGGGCTCCGTTGCGGTGAGCGAGCCAGGACTTTTGGATCCCGGAGGCAACCCGCTCCCAGGCAGCAGCCCAACCGGCATCACGCTGGACCCTGGGAGCGGCCGGTTGTACGTCGCCCGATCGGCGGACAACGCCGTGAGCGTGTTCGACAGCAACACGCTCACCGCCGTCGGAGCGCTCCCGGTGGCCTGGTATCCAACCGCCGTGGCGCTCGCGGAGTCCGGAAAGCAACTCGTGGTCTTGAACGGCAAGGGCGGGAACATCGGGCCGCTGATCCACACCGATGAGCCGGACGACCTGAACGGCAAGGAGTCCATGTCCGGCAGCGTGAGCCTGGTGGACCTCAAGGCGCTCGACCTGGCTCAGGCGACCGCACAGGTGGAAGCCAATGTTCGCCGTCCAAGCGAAGTCTACCCGTTTGACTGCGACGGCGTGTTCCCTGTCCCCACGGAAGCAGGTGCCGAGACACCGATCAAACACATCGTGCTGATCGTGCGCGAAAACAAGACCTACGACACGCTGCTCGGCGAAATCGAGACCGCGGATGGCGATCCCTCGCTGGTGCTCTTTGGCAATGACGTCACACCCAACCTCAACGCGCTGGCGCGCCAGTTCGCCAACCATGACAACTTCTACACCGATGGCGAATCCAGCATCCAGGGGCACCTGTGGCTCACTTCGTCCTTCGTCAACGACTACATCGAACGCAACTGGTTCGAGAACGCCCACGACAACCCAGGCTTCGAGAGCGACGGCGCCGTCGAACGCGGCCAGCCTGACTTTGGCACCTTCTTCACCCACTTGCTGAAGCACCGGAAGACCTTCATCGACTTCGGTGAGGTGGTGGGCACACTCGGCAGCTACGACGGGGAGTCCGTGCTCTCCCACGCGGACCTCACCTTCCCGGGCGCGTTTTACAACCTCAACGTGCCAGACGAGGACAAGGCGCGTCACGTCGTCGAGCGCCTGATCGACGAGGAAGACTTCCCGGAGTTCGTGTACCTGTTGCTGCCCCGAGAC
>JAUILJ010000801.1 GCA_030433055.1 Polyangia bacterium | reverse complement strand
ACCGTGTGCGGCGAAGGCTTCACCGTGACGCGAGAGGACGGAGTGGGAGGGACCGTCGTCGTCTCGTGGCAAGACGACATGACGAGCCTCGTTCCGACCCTGGGCGACTTCGACGCGCGATACGGCTTCGACATCAGCGTCACCAAATTCGTGCGCATCGACGACACACCGAAACAAGTAAGCTTCCGCGCCGGCCAGACGTATCCAGGCAGCACGCTGACCGGGAACGTAAGCCACTCAGACCTGGTCGCCTCGGGAACCCTGGAAGCGTTCTTCGAGATCACGTCGGCTGAACGCGTCGTGGACACCAATGAAGGCCTCAAGTCTGGACAGCTCTACCTCTGGGTCGCTGGCAGTTGTCAGTGACGGCCCCCTCGCCCACCTGGTGAACCAGAAGCCGATAGGCTTCTGGCGTGGCTTCGCCGCAGTGTTTCGCGCGTTCGGGTTTCTGCTGATTCATCCCCGGACCTGGCCCTACTCGCTGGTTCCCGGTGCGCTGCTCTTCGTCTTGGTCAGCTTGGGAGGTTGGTTCGCGATCGGCGTGGTCCAACCGTGGTCCGCGGCTTGGGCCGGTCCGGACTCGGGCTGGCTCGCGGAGCTGGGCGCTGGAGTTGCGAGCTGGCTGCTCGCCAGCCTGGCACTCGGGGTCTGCATGCTACTTGCCCTGGTGTTGGCTCCGCCCCTGAGCAGCCCAGCCCTCGAGCAATTGGTAACAATCCAAGAGAGCGAACTCGGAGCACCGCCCCGCTCGCCAATTGGGTTCCTTGCGGAAATGTGGCACGGGCTGAAGGCGCAAGCCGTCGCAGCCTGCTTCATCGCCCCGCTCCTCGTGCTGCTGTGGCTCGTGTCGTTCTTCTTCCCCCCAGCGTCCATCGTCACGACTCCGCTCAGCTTCTTCGTGACCGGACTGGGACTGGCCTGGAACCTCTTCGACTACCCGCTCACGCTACGGGGAGTCAGAATGCGCGCGAGGTTTGGCTTCGTGTGGCGACACAAAGCTCCGACCATCGGCTTTGGCCTGGCCTTCGCGCTGCTCTTCTGGGTCCCCTGCTTCAACGTCTTGTTGCTGCCTGTGGGCGTGGTCGCAGCCACTGAAGTGGTGTGGCGCCTGCTGGCCAGTGACCCGCTGGGCGCAGCCTGGTTCCCCCTGCCTGAACTGGGCGGCGGTGCAGCGCCGCCCGCGAGCAGCGCCGAACCGCCTCAGATCTCAGCCGACCCGGATCCCTAGGCGCCCGCGGAGCTCCAGGTAGTTGCTGCTCACCGAGTAGGCGATCAGGTCCTTTCCGAGTTCGCCCAGCTTCCCTTCTTCCGCTTCGAGGCAGCCCAAGGCAGTGCCCAGATCAGCGCACACGACGAACCCTGCGCGAGCCGCTGTCTTGTCCGCTCCGGAACTCCAACGCTGAAGGTTGGTTCGCCCACCCTCCTCCACGAAACGCAGGAACAACCCCCGCAGGCGATCCACTTGCTCCGTCTGCAGAACCGGGGCGATAGCCTTGGCGATCGGTGCAACCCGCTGCTTCATTTCCTCTGCGATTGGCAGGGTCGGTGAGCCGATAGTCAGTGCCGCGAGGAACAAATCCTCGAGATCCGGCACCGAGCTGAAGAGCGTGCGGATGAAGCGCTCGGCGCGGTACCAGGACAGGTGCCGAGCAGCATCGAACGCCAGCTCGAGCTGACTCCGCCCGGACAACACGCCCTTCCCAAGCAATGAGACCGGCGGGATACCGGGAATGTGCTGATAGCCAGCGTCCCGCTCCTTCTCGAGGTAGATGTGGGGAGCCGGCAGGCCGAGAATCGCCGCAGCCCAGGTCAGAGCCCTCACCGCGCTCAGGGTCGACTTCTCAGGATCCTGCTTGCTCGCCGGGTCGGGCACGTGGAGCTTCTTGTCCCGGCGCAAGCCGGTGACCTTACCGAGCAACACAGCAGGCACGATCACGCCGAAGATCTGCCCCGTCAGGAGCTCCTCGTCGGTATGAGCGAGCTGTTCGGTGAAGCTCAAGTTGTCGATCGAGTGCTTCGGCGCCATCAGGCCTTGTTGCCGCCCCGACTCGAAGCAGCTGCGAGCGTCATCGTTGGCGTGCCCGAGGCAGACCAGCGCCTGTGCGGCGCACCAGGCGGCGTCGGCGTCCCCCTTTGCTTCGTAGACGCGGAACAGCGTGTGTAGGTGGTCCGCCCGGGTCGGGTCACGTCGCACGCGTCGCCAGACCGAATCGGGATCCTCGGTGGAGTCTGCAGCGCTGGTCTCCAGATCGCTGAGATCGACCTCGACGTTGATCTGCGACTGCGCGTGGCGAAGCTCGCCCTCGAGCTCCTTTACGCGGGCTTCGAGTTGCTCGATGCGCTTCAGCAGTAGCGCGCGGCCGCTGTCGCCGTCCGCCTGGACTTGAATGGGAGCCAACGAGGCTGGTCCATCCTCGTAGTGCTCGATGATGCGCACGGCGTGGCGTGACTCGTACGCGGCCATCATCGCCTGCTCGAGTTCCAGCAGGCGTCTCGGATTGAGCCCAAGGTTGTCGGCTGCCTTCTCGAGTCGAGCGCGCTCCTCGCTGGTGATCACTCCGTCGGCGAGTGCCTCCGCGAACAGCTCCTCGTACTGCTGCTCGAGCGGACCTAACCCCAGTCCTGCGCTGATCTCGCCCTGTGTGAACCCAGCCCCAAGTTGGAACTCGTCGCTCATCGTCGCCCTCCTCGCTGCCGACCCTAGTCGCCCGCGAGTTCAACGTCGATCCCCAATCGATGTGAGCGCGGCCCTGCCGTATCCACCGTTGCCGCATCCGCTAGGCAGCCCAGCACCTCCCAGCAATCCAGCACCTCCCAACAATCCAGCACCTCCCAGCAATCCAGCACCTCCCAGCAAACGGAGGCTGCGGTGTCTGGGCGCTAGCGCGAGGCTTCACGTCCAAGATGGGTCCCTTCACGACGTCTCCTGATCGCAATGCGCGCTTCCAGCATCTGTGGCGCCGTGACTCGCCTGGTCACCAGCGCCCCAGCGGAGCCCGCACCCCAGCGAAAGCCCGCGGCCAACGGAAACGAACTGAGCTGCACTGGACGGTGTTGAGCACGCGCGGGCCACCACCACGCCGCACGCTCCGTGTACGTCCTTGTCCCACGTTGGGTTCCCGGCGCCATTCCGATAAGCTCGCAAGTCTACGGTCACCCTGCGGAAATCACCTCCCCATGGGCGCCGCGAGTGGTACATTTGAAGCCCCCCACTTCTGCAAGGAGTTCGCCCGTGCGAATCGATTCGTTCTCCAGACTTACCTTCGTTTTTGCAACCTGCGCCGCTGCGCTGGCGGTATCCGGTGGATGCTCGTCCGACGATGGATCCGCATCAGGCGGTAACGGCATCTCGGGCGGCAACGGGGGAAGCGGCAACAACGGCGGCAGTAGCGCTGGAGGCACCGACAACGGCGGCAGCAGCAACGGTGGGGACAACTTCGGGGGAAGTGGTTTCATCGACAGTGGTACCAACGGCGGCACCGGTGGTTCTGGTATCGATCCGGACGCCGGATGTGCCTCCGACAAGGTCACCGGGGATCGCGTCCCCGCCAACATGCTCTTCGTGATCGATCGAAGCGGGAGCATGAACTGCAATCCACCGCCCACGCAGACCAGCGCGCAGTGCGAGAACGCACCCCAGAAGCAGAACCAGTCCCTCAATTCCAAGTGGGAAGACACGCGCATCGCACTCGAAGCGGCACTGGACCAGCTGCAAACGCAGCCCAACATCGGCGTCGGCGTGAGCATGTTTCCGCGCGACAATTCGTGCGAAGTGAGCGGGACGCCAAACATCCAGGTCGGCACGCTCGACTCCACCCAGATCTCGGGGATCAAGGCGTTCTTCGGCACCGTGGATCCCGCGGGACGCACTCCGCTAGCGGGTGCGACGATCCTCTCCTACGGCCACCTCCTGGCACAGCTCCAGGCCGGTAACCTGGAGGGCAACAAGTTCGTGGTGCTGATCACCGACGGCTTCGAGACCTGTGCGCCGAACGAGTTGACCAAGCTCGTGGGCACTGACGTACCCAACGCGTACAACCTGCTGAATATCCGCACCTTCGTCATCGGCGCGCCGGGCAGCGAGGGGGCACGCTCGTTGTTGTCGCAGATCGCGAAGGCCGGTGGGACGGCGAACAGCCCCACCTGCACTGCCGA
>JAUILJ010000800.1 GCA_030433055.1 Polyangia bacterium | reverse complement strand
GTCTCCTTGCGCACCGCAGACCGCGTACTGCGCCTGCTGGCCGCGCGCGGCAGCGCGAGCGCGAAAGACATAGCCCGGGACCTGGCGATCTCGTTGCGAGCCGCGCAAGGCGCCCTGAGCGAGCTGTCGGACGCTCGACTGTGCGACCGCCAGAAGGTGGGGCGCAACGTCGCCTACACCGTGGAAGACACGGTGTTCTCCGAGCCGTCGCTGCGGCTGCACCTCGATGCGTTGTTGGGAGGTGAGGACTCCTAGGGGCGGACCAGCCTGCTAGACGCCGGACGTCGTTGCCTGGGCGCTGCCGCCAGCTCTGCCTCGCTTGAGACGTCGGGTCACGATACCAATCCACACGCCGCCCACGGCCCCGGGCAGTAGCCAGACCACCAGGCTGGGAACATTCGGCAACAAGCGCGCGGCGTTCACCACGCAGAAGGCCGTGACGGCGCCGATCCCTGCCGTGCCCATGCCGGTCACGTGGGCGACCAGCCACTCGTTGGGAGCCGGCGCTCGCTTGAACCAGTGGTACAGCTGCCCGGCGGCGAGCACCAGCCCCAGGCCCGCGAAGCTGACCAGGAGCGCGTTGCCGCGAGGAATTGATATGCTGGCGAGGCCGACGCTGGAGGCGCTCAACGCCAACGGCAACGGCAGGCTGCGGCGCCGTGGGAAGGAAGTCGAGCGCCGCTTGGCGACGAGCACCAGGCGCCCGAAGTCGAGCCCCGCACCCGTGAGCAGCGCGGCTTGCAACAACAGCAGGGACCACAGATCGTTGTCGGGGTTCCCATCGACGAGGTGGCGCAGCGATGCGTAGACGCCGCTGAGCAAAGTCACCCCCATGCCCCAGCTGAATAGCTTTCCTGCGCGGCGGTGGAGCCGTCCACCCTTCTTGGAAAACATGGCGGCCAGCAGGCTGAGCAAGCTGAGGCTTCCCCCAGCGATGTGTGCGAAAGAGAGCAGACTCATGCTTCGATCTCTAGGCCGACGGCGCCGTCCGCGCGCGTGCCAGTCGGCATGGGCCGGGGTCGATTTCGACCATGACTTTCGGCACGGGTCGCGGAGTCGTCGCCTCGCTATACTGGCCACGTGCAAGGCCCGAATCGCTTGTTGCTCGCCGCCGGGCTGGTCACCTGGGCCATGGCGGGAGTTCCGACGCTGAGTCGAGGAGCCGGAGCGCAGCCGCACTGGGTCTTCGCGCTGTGGTGCGTGGCGTTCGTCGCGTTCGCCGTCGCCTTCTGTGCCGTGGTGTTCTCCGTGCGCGGTGGGCGCCGCGACGTGGCCCTGCTCGGGGTGGAGACGCTCGCGGCGCTCATCTGCATTGCCTTCGGGAGCGGCGGCGCGGTTGGCTTCACGGGGATCTTGCTCGCCGTAGTCGGTGGGCAGCTGCCGTTCGCGTTGCGGCTCCGCACCGCGACCATCTGGGTGCTCGCGCAGTCGTTGGCCCTCGCAGCGCTGTTCTCGTTCAGCGGGGACGGCCAGTGGCTCACCATCGGAGGCTACGCGGGGTTCCAGCTCTTTGCCCTGGGCGCGGGTCACGTGGCCCGGCGTGAGTCTGACGCACGGCGGGAACTGGCTGCGACTCACGCCGAGCTCGTTGCGGCTCAGGCACTCCTTGCTGAATCCGCACGGGAACGCGAGCGCTCTCGCATCTCGCGGGAGCTACACGACTCTGCCGGTCACCATTTGACCGCGCTCAGCCTCCAGCTGGAGCTGGCGAAGAACTCCGAGGGGCAACAGGCCAAAGACGCCGTGGTCAAGGCGCGGGCCATCGCGGGTGAGCTGCTTGGAGAGGTGAGAGACACGGTGCGTACTCTGCGCGAGACGCGCCAGGTGGAGCTGGGGCCGGCGTTGCAGGCTCTGGCGCGGGCCGCGAGCGGTATCGAAATTAGTATCCGTGTGGAGCCAAATATGCAGCTGGATCCAGACACGGCACATGCGTTGTTTCGCTGCGCTCAGGAGGCCATCACCAACGCCTTGCGCCACTCGAGCGCACAGCACTTGAGTCTGGAGCTGCGTGAGCTGGACGGCGCAGCGGTGCTCACCGCGAGGGACGACGGACGTGGCGCTGGGCGGCTCGAACCAGGCTCTGGCTTGAGCGGCCTTCGCGAGCGCCTCGAGCTGCTCGGAGGTGACGTACAGCTGGAGACCGCGCCTGGCCAGGGCTTCAGCTTGGTCGCGACGGCACCGGTTCCGGGAGGATCTTCATGAGCGTGCGTATTCTACTCGCCGACGACCAAGCCCTGGTGCGCCAGGGCATTCGACAGCTCCTGGAGCTGACTCCGGACTTCCAGGTCGTGGGCGAGGCGAGCGATGGCGAAGAAGCGCTGGCGCTGCTCGCGGGGCAGCCGGCTGACGTGATGCTGCTCGACGTGCGCATGCCTGGAAAGACCGGCCTCGACGTGCTGCGCGCGCTCAGGGTGAGCAAGCATGCGGCGCCCGCAGTCATCCTGCTCACCACCTTCGATGATGACGCCGTCGCGCTGGAAGGCATTCGGCTGGGCGCGCGAGGCTTCCTCCTGAAAGATATCACCCTCGAGCAGCTGACGTCGGGTATCCGTGCGGTAGCAGCTGGCGGCACGCTGATCAATCCAGCCGTCACCGAGCGCGTGTTGCGCGGCCTGCAGCGCCTCGACCAGGGCTTCGAAGCGACCGACCTACCAGATCCCTTGACGCCCCGCGAGACCGAGGTCTTGCGCTTGATCGCCGCGGGTTCGAGCAACCGGGAGATCGCAGAGGCGCTGGGCATGGCGGAAGGCACCGCGAAGAATCACGCCTCGAGTATCCTCTCCAAGCTCGGTGTGCGTGACCGCACCCGCGCCGTCTTGAGGGCGCTCGAGCTCGGGTACTTGTAGGTCGCCCGGCATCGAGCGCGCTGCTATCCTGAGCCCGATGGCCGCAGACCCTGCTCCCAAGCGCGCGACGTATCAAGACGTGCTCGACGCGCCCGCTCATCGTGTCGCGGAGCTCGTCGATGGAGAGCTCCGCCTGAGCCCGCGACCTGCCTTGCCGCACTCGGTCGCGTCCACGGCACTCGGCGAAGAGCTAGGGCCGCCGTTCAAGCGTGGAAAGGGCGGACCAGGCGGGTGGATTCTGTTGGATGAGCCGGAACTCCATCTCTCGCATGACATCCTGGTCCCGGACATGGCCGGCTGGCGCCGGGAACGGCTCTCGGTGGTTCCCGCGGAAGCCTACCTGACGTTGGCGCCGGACTGGCTGTGTGAAGTGCTCAGCCCTTCGACCGCCAGATTGGACCGTGCGGAAAAGCTCCCCATTTACGCACGGGAGGCGGTGCAGCACGTTTGGCTCGTGGACCCATCGGCCCGCTTGCTCGAGGTGTTCCGCCTCGAGGGTGAGCGCTGGAGTCTGCTCGCTACCTATGGAGACGACGCAAAGGTCCGCGCCGAGCCGTTCGAGGCCTTCGAGCTCGAGTTGGCGGTGCTGTGGGCTGACACCGAGCGGTCATGAGGCCTGGACATCTACCGGTAGCGTTGCCTCGCGGATTCTGGGCGCTCCTTTCCAGCTGCTTACTCCTCGGCTGTGGAGCGGACTATAGAGCGCCAAACAGCCCCTCACCACCAGACTGCCCTCCGTCGCGAACCGGCAAGCCGAAGGCTGCGGTCGTCTCCGTTCCCGAGCACCAGGAGCCGGAACAGCGCGCCGCGCCGAGTGAGTTCGTGCGCGGACCGTCGCTGACGCCGAGCGCCGCTTTGATCGAGTGGCTCGACGCTCGAGCGGCGGCAGAGCCTGCGCCGCTCTTGGTGCGGGTTCCGCTCACGTTCAGCCTGGAGTCGGGCAAGTATGAGACGCGGAGCGCGCTGGTCGGGGAACAGTCCCTCGAGGTCGACGACACGCTCCTCGGGCAGGGGGTGAGGGAGCGCCTGGAGCAAGCGTGCAGGCAACGCCCGAAATGCACGCTGAGCGTTGTCGGGTACTGGCGCGGGCGAAGCGATGCGCCGCTCAAGCTGTCCCTGACGGGGGTGGGTGCGGTGTATCCAGACACTGCGGTGCCCGCGCCGCGCTTCGTGGAGATCGCGTCGACTGCGGCCTCTGACGAGTGCTCCGACCTGCTGCTGCGCAGAGCGGGCTGGGGCCTCGATTACGGGCGCCAGCATCCTCGGATGGTCGCCTTGGAAGCGCGCCTCAAAGACTGCCCAAAGCCGAT
>JAUILJ010000799.1 GCA_030433055.1 Polyangia bacterium | reverse complement strand
CGGGCGGCGGCGGACCGGGCATCGGCATCGGCATCGGCGGCACGGAGCGTGACCCCAGGCTCTGCAGGCCAGCACCGAGCACCGCTCCGAGGTCACTGATCATCTCCTTGGGCAGGACGACCTCGTAGCTCAGCGTTGGTCCCTTCCCAACCTGCATGCGAATCAGCGCCGGGGTCTCTCCGCGATTCGGCATCGCGTTGATGATCGCCTCGGCTTGCTTGGCGTCGCTCGCGGTCATCAGACCGAGCTTCAACGAATCAGCGAAGCGCTGTAGCGTCATGAACCCGCCAGCGACGTAGCTGCCCGCGCGGAGCTTCTCGAGGTTGGCCTGGGTGGCCAGCGTCTTCGCGGGTGTACCGGCGGCGGCCGTCGAGAGTTCTTGCACCAGCTTGGCTTCGTCCGCGCTGAAGCCCATCCAGGTGTAGGGGCCGTCAGGCACCACGATGAGGACTACGCTGAGCGGTTTCCCGATCGCAGGCTTCGGGGGCTTGGCGCCTGCCTGCGGGGGCGGCGGGTAGAAATATGCCTCCCGGAACGCTTCCCCGGGGATCACCACTTCGTAGGCAACACTCCCGCGAGGCAGCCGGCCCTTCGGGGCGCGGCGCTTGATCGGTCGAAGCTTGTCGACATCGGAGCCGAACTCCTTCTTGAGCATCGCGCGCAGGGTGCGGTCTCCGCTGACCTTCACGAGATGATCCAGGTAGGCGATGCTGCGCTTGGAGTCCTCCTCGATGCCGATCACGTGCCACGCTAGCTGGGCACGCATCACCTCACGCTGGTAGGCAGCCGAGCCCACCTTGACCTTGAGGTCTGGAGAGACGGAGCCGGACGCATACACGCTGCTCGCCTCGTTCACCCACAGCTTGTCGATCAGGCCCACCAGGTTCTTGCGTGGCCCCGCGGGTAGCTTCTCGGACGCCAGATAGGTGTCCAGAAGCTCCGAGAGCGATTTCTGAATCGGAGCAAACGCGGTCGCATCCCCGCCGATACCGAACGTGGCGGTGCTCGCGTCACGGGGGATGTCCCAGAACATCGCCGGCGCGGGCTTGGCGCGACGGCCAGCGTCCTCGAGACGCTGGGCGATCCAGGACTTCTTGCCGCGAAACGCCAGCTCGAATTTGAAGCGGGCTTCGGGGGGTGAGGAGCTCACTGATCCCTTGAGGCGCAGTGCGTCCAGGTCGTCCACCAACGCCAGGCCCTCGTCCAGAAGTGCCGTCGCGGCGTCGCTCACGGCCCGATCAAAGGGCTGAAAACCGCTCTGCAGTTCCTCGCGGATAAAAGGCATCGCCAGGCGCTTGAGCCTTGGTAGCTCCTTGCCATAGCGTTTGCGGAACGGCTCAGCCCTGACCTCGACGCTGATGTCTTCGGGCCCCAGGTCCTCGTTGGGCAGGCCGCGGGTGGCGAAGTCGAGCAATGCGTCGACGGACTTCTTGCCGTCTCCACACACCAGTCTGGCGGGCGCCTGCCCAAGTGAGCGAGCCACGACACAGTCGGAGTCCACGCGGTAGACGCCCGGCGCGATCCGCTCAGCGCGATCGCCCTGCTCCTTGGAGAAGCGCAGCGCGTTGTCCAGGGACGTCAGGCCGATGCTGAACACCGCGCGGAAGTCCGGCTCCTGCATCGAGCTCCCCTCGTCCATGCTCACGACGACATCCACCGGAGCGTTGAGATCCAGGACGCGGTCGACCCCCGGCAGGCCCTTTTGCATCGCCTCACGCCAGCGCATGGGCAGTGTCACCCAGCTCTCCACGGTGTCAGCCAGCTTGCTCGGGTTCTTGAGCCGCCCTACGAGGAACACGCGATCAGGGGCGCTCACAGGCTGGAGCGGCGGCGCCGCTGCGCCTTCGAGGGCGCCATCGGCGATCGGCGTCGCCTGACTGCTGTCCGTGCCTCCTGGCCCTGCGGCTTGAGGCGTCGCGCCTCCACCACATGCCACACACACCACGCTCGCGAAGAGCAGTGACTTTCCCCGGCTAGAAATCATCGCGAGACCTTATCCGGCTCGCCGCGAAGCGCAAGCGCCAGGGGGGCACCGCTTCGAGCGCTCGTATTCCCGCAGGGCATTCTCCGAGGGCTACGTGCGTTCTACGCGCGTCCCGCCGAAGACTGCCTTCGTCGTGTGCCAGAGGGCGCCGCGCGCCGCTCGCAGAGCCGCTTGGGTGCCCCACGGCTTGCCGCCGAAGTAGCGCATGCCTACCTGCAAGAACTCCGGATAGCGCAACACATAGCGCTCGATCGCCGCGCGCCGTGGACCGTAGAACAGATCCACCCCTGCCGTGCGCGCTCGCAAGTCGAGCCCAACGGCCGCGCGGCGGACCGCCATCGGCCAGTCCTCGAACCCCAGCTTTCCGTCTGCGAGGCGCCCTGCCAGGTAGCGCCCAGCGGTTGCTCCGTACTGGATTGCCTGGGCGATCCCTTCACCACTCACCGGATCGATGCCCGCAGCCTCACCGACCAAGAGCACGCGCTCGGCGCTGATCGGTCGATGGGGCTCGAACCCGCGCTCCGCGAAGCGCTTCTGGCGATAGTCCTTGAGCTGGAGCCCTCGCGCCGAGAGCTCCTCGGCGAGCACCGCTTGAATGTTCACCGGGCTGGGCTCTCCGTCCCGCTTCAGCAGATACACACCGCGGCACATCATCTCGCGACCGTCGACGAGCGTGGGGAAATCCCAGTAGTACCCCGGGAGGTCACTGCGCGTGAAATCGAACAGGATCACGTCCCTCGGCAGATCACCCTCCACATGCTCGGTGTCCAGCTCGAGCGCCTGAGCCAGATACCGCGTGGAAATAAAACCAAGGCGTTTGCGCACCACACTCCCGACACCGTCCGCGCCCACCAGCACTCTGGCTTTGATGCGCTCCCCGGGAGTCTCCAGCTCGAAGCCGTCATGGGCGCGCCAGAACTCCCCCAGCGGGGCGTTCTCGAGGATCTGGATCCCGCGAGCCTGAGCCTGGCGCGCGAGCTCGTGGTCAAACTGCTTTCGGCGCACCACGCGGCCAATGTCCGCTTCGCGACCGACAAGCTCACCGTACTGACACCGGAAGGCGATGCCGTGAAACTCCACGCTCGGCACGTCCACCACCACACCGATGGTCTTCAGGAGCTTGTCTGCGCGCGCGCCAACACCTCCGGCGCAGAACTTCTCGCGCGGATACGTCGCCTTCTCGAGCACCGCAATGCGATCGGTCAGATCAGGTCGATGGTGAGCAAGAAAGAGTGCAGTGGAGATCCCCGCAGGGCCCCCACCGACGATGACGACTTCGAACTGCTTCAAGGAGTGCTTGGCTTACACCATGGGGGAGTTCGTCGCTAGACTCCAGGCCATGGCGTACTTCCGTTGGGCCGAAGGGGAGATGGTAGGACATCTCATCGCAGCCAACGAAGCCGACGCCCGGCGCCAGCTGGACGAGCCGGTCAATCCAGAGCTGATCGTTACCCGCGTAGAGGGCCCGCTGGATAGCGTCGACTTCCAGGAGGCGGACATGGTGCTCGGCGACCACCACGCGGCGGTACTGGCGCATCGCAGGCTGGGGTTGCGCCTCACGGAAACGCAAGCCGAGCGAAAATCGCACTTTGGTGGCTCGCCGCGTCTCTCACCGGAGCACGCCTGGCCCGGGGGCGGCGCTCCGCTCCCGCTGCTCCTCGAGCTGGACCTCCAAGAGCTCGTCACGGAGGTGAGCGGCGCAGCGCTCGACCTGCCGCAGTCCGGCTACCTCGCGGTCTTCTTCGATCCCGCGGGGCCGACCCTAGGGTTCTCCGTGCTGTACTCCGCCTCGGGAGCACCGACTAGAGCGGCGCCTCCCGCTTGCTCCGCGCTAGAGAGTCGCAGCGTGCTCAGTGGGCTCGAGCTCGTCTCCCCCCACCCCGAAGAACCTGCGGTGATCGAGCTGCTTGGAGATGACGTCGAGCTTCTCGAGTCGTACGCCGAGCTGTACCGCGAGCACGCGGAGGGCGATCACCTCTTGCTCGGTCAGAGTACCGCTGGCCAGCCAAAGGGCTTCGTCCAGCATCAGCGTCTCTATTCCTTGCTCATAGCCGACGATTGTGTCCTGTCCATCGCCAGAATTAAAGATGTAGGTGTCTGATCCAAGACCACCTGACAGATTGTCGTTGCCGGTCCCGCCGGACAGCACGTCATCATCGTCCTGACCGCGCAGCACG
>JAUILJ010000015.1 GCA_030433055.1 Polyangia bacterium | reverse complement strand
GTGCGCTTTGTGTGTCATGGGAGTGAATTGGGCGGTGTTTCTGATGTTTCTGGGGGCTAAGCTGAGTGGATGCTTAGCCTAACCCGACTGTTGCCGCTGCTGCTCTTCGTCGCGCTGGTGGGTTGCGGAAGTGGTGCCTCTGCGGATGCTGGCGAGTCGAACGGTGGTGCCGGAGGCGCAGCAGCGGGCGGGGCCGCTGGAGCGGCTGGGGTCGGGGGCGACCCCGCGGGTGGCAGCGCGGGCGTTGCGGGGACCTCCGGCGTGGGCGGTGTTGGGCAGACGGGTGGGAGCGGAGGGATTGAGAGCTGTCCCGCCGTTCCGACGTGTGGAGCGCCCCCTCCCGATCCGGGGCCCACGCGAGACTGGCGACACTCGGTGGCGTCACCGCTGATCGTCAATACCGGCTTCGCGAACTTGAGGGGGCGCGATCTATTCCTTGCGGAATCAGATGAGCAGTGGGTGATCGGGAAGGTGGCGTACGGAGTCACCGACAAAGACCTCAAAGACGAGGAGGTCGATATCTGGCTCCTGCGTGACTGTGCGGGTACCAGCGAGGGCGACTGGGAGTTCCTTGGCACTGCCATCACCACCCAGGATGGCATGCACCCGCCAGTGGAGGGGGTCGACGACAGCGGCGGTCGTGTCTACTTCCAGATCCCTGCCGCCCAGCGCTTGGGCCGAGGTCGGCACCGCATACACCTGGTCGTCGCTGGGGACCACTCGAGCGCTGACCTCTATATCGAGGTGCTCCCCGACGGGCAGCAGGTGTTCGTCACCGACGTCGATGGCACCCTGACCACCAAAGAGAACGAAGAGTTCACGGCGCTGCTCACCGGCACGCTGCCCAACGTCAACAGCGGTGCACCCGAGGCGTTGCGCGCCATCGCGGCGCGTGGCTATCGGCCGTTCTATCTCACCGCTCGCCCGGAGTTCCTGGTGGGGCGTACCCGCGAGTTCCTGGAGGTCTATGGGTTTCCGCCCGGCATCGTGCACACGACGACGACGTTGACCGGAGCAACCGGCAACGCCGCTGTGGGCTACAAGCTGGGTGAGCTCAACGCGACCTATGCCAAGGGCTTCCCGGTGATCTACGCCTTCGGCAACACGGCCTCGGACGCCGAGGCGTTCGCGAGCGCTGGCGTCGCAGACGGACGGCGCATGATGTACCAGTTCACCGACTCGAGCTTTGGCTGCACGCGCTTCGACGACTACTCGGCGCTGGTCCCCACCTTGTCGGCGTTGCCGCTGGGCTGCCTGTACTGGTGAGCGTGAGTCGGCTCAGCCGAACGTGCGCACCTGAATGCTGCTCACCGTCTCTTCCGCCGCCTTGATGTCGCTGATCACGACGATGGGGTCGCCAGGCAACACGCGGTTGCGGCGCTTGAGGCGTTCGAAGGCAGTGACGATCGTCTTCTCCGGGTCACTGGAGAAGTCGGTAACGAACGGTACCACCGAGCGCAGCAGCCAGAGCTTGCGCCGCGTGCTGCTCATGTTGGTGAACGCGTAGATGATGGCCTGCCGTGGCCTGAAGCTTGCGACCTGTTGCGCCAGCAGCCCGCGCCGGGTGATGACGACGATGGCTGGCGAGTTGATCGAGTCAGCGAGGCGCACCGCGCTGCGCGCGAGCTCTTCTCTGGGCGTCGTCGGCTGACGTTGCTCGTGGAAGCCCAGTCCTGGCTCTTTCTCGATCCGGCGGGTGAGGCTGTCCAGCACCTGGACACAGCGCGTAGAGTACGCGCCCGTCGCCGTCTCACCGCTGAGCATCACCGCGTCCGCCTGCTCGTAGACTGCGTTGGCCACGTCCGTGACTTCCGCGCGGGTAGGCATTGGGTTCTCGATCATCGACTCGAGCAAGTGCGTGGCGACGATCACTGGCTTGCCCGCGATGGCGCAGGCACGCACCAGGCGGCGCTGAATCACAGGCAGCTCTCGGAAGTCGACTTCGACGCCTAGGTCTCCTCGCGCGACCATGATGCCGTCTGCTTCCCGGAGGATCGCAGCGAAGTTGTCCACGCCTTCCTGGTTCTCGATCTTCGCGATCAGCCTGATGTTTGCGCCGCTGGCCTCCACGAGCTCTCTCGCTTCCAGCACATCGTTGGCGGAGCGCACGAACGAGAGCGCGATGAAATCCACTTCGTGATCGATACCGAACTGGATGTCCTTCCGATCCTTCTCGGTGATGCTCGGCAGGTTCACGCGGATGCCAGGCAAGTTCACGTGCTTGCGCGAACCCAAGGTGCCCCCGTCGAGCACCAGACACTCGAGCTGGCGATCCTGGATGCGCAGGACCTCGAGGTTGATCAACCCGTTGTCCACCGTCACGCGGTCACCGACCTGTAGATCGTTGACCAGGTCATCGTAGTTGACGTGGACGCTCTTGACCTCCGGGTCGTCGATGGGACTAACGGTGAGGGTCACCGACTCGCCCACCTTCAGATCGAGCTTCTCACTCAACACTCCCGTCCGGATCTCTGGCCCCTGCAGATCGAGCAGGATGCTCACCGGATGATTCAGCTTGGTGTTCAGGCTCTTGATGCGCCGGATCGCCATCAGGTGCGACTCGTGGTCGCCATGAGACATGTTCAGACGCGCAATGTTCATCCCGGCCTTCGCCAGGTCCCCGATGGCGCCGGAGCTGTCGCTCGCAGGACCGAGGGTGCAGATGATCTTCGTGTGGCGAAAGTCGCGGCGCTGAGATTCCGGAGGGGCTAGAGGCACGCCACTTCGATAGACCAACGTCACGCGGCTGGCCACCTTTGGCGACGGAGTCGCTGACGTTTCGGCGCCCTGTGACGGGCCAGCGACCTACAGCAAGCTTGCCCTACGTAGCGCCACTCGCAACCGCGACGTGTCCTCGAAACGTATCCCGTTGAGCCCCGCCTGAACGGCGGCCTCCACGTTCTGCGTTCGGTCGTCTATGAACCACAACTCTGAAAGCTCGCGAGGGCGGAGAGCGCGGATCGCGTGTGCGTAAGCACGCGGATCCGGTTTGCGAAAGCCGGTCTGGCAGGAAACGAAGCTCCAGCTGAGGTAGCGGGAGAGCTCCAGCTTGTCTTCGATCCAGCGGTACCACTCGGGGTAATTGCTGAACGCGTGCAGTTCGTGGCCCGCTCGTGCCAGCTCCTCGAGCAGCTCTGGGATCCCCGGCAAGTAGCGGTAGTTGTCCGACAGCAGCTCACGGAGCGCGTCACCGTCGACCGTACGCCCGTCCAGAAAGAACTCTCGGCAGAAGTCAGCGTGGACCAGCTCCCCCCGCTCGAATCGCACCCAGGCGGTGGGGTGCTTCTGGGCCATCAGCTCGGCGAAGCTGAGCCGAAAGTGCCCAGGCAGCAGCCGGAACGGGTCCCAGACCAGGGTGTCCATCACGTCGAACAAGAGCACCGCCATGGCTGTCGTGTGAGCGATTCCGAACTCTTTGGCAACCATTCTCACGCACGATTGCCTCGCGGAATCAGGGTAGGGGGTGAGACGCGCCGCGCGTCTGACATGGCCCGCTATCGAGACCCGGCCTCCCCGCGTTTCGGCCGCCCACTGGTGGGAGAGTCGATGTCACTTTACTGCTTTGCGTCACCGGCGGACTGAGACATATCGCAGGTGGGAGCCCAGCGTTCCTCTCCCCCAAATCAGGCATAAGTCGTGAGAATGACGGTGGAAAAATCAGGCCTGGCAGGTTCCGCAAAGCGCAGTTGGCCTGAAACGGGTTTGTGAATACTGTGCCCGCCTCTCGAGGAACCCCCCCTGTATGAGCACCGACGACCACGATCTCTCAGACGACCTGTACAAGGCACCTACCGTCGATCCTTCGCCTGACGCTGTCACGGAAGAGGACAAGAGCGGCGCCGCAGACGACATCAAGCAGCTGGGCATGGTGCAGGCGATCAAGTCGCTGAGCTACGTGTTCTGGATCGTGGGCGCGATGGAGATGGTCGAGCGCCTTGCGTTCTACGGAGTGAAGGCGAGCGCGGGTCTGTACGCGACCAATGCAGTTTCGACCGGTGCGCTGGGGATGACGGCGACCCAGTACGGGACGATTACGGGCGTTTGGGCAGGCATCCAGTCCTTCATCCCGGTGTTCACGGGCGGACTGTCGGATCGCTATGGCTACAAGGAGACCATCGCGGTCAGCACGTTCATCAAGATGGGCGGCTATGCGCTGATGGCGTTCTTCCCCTCGTACTGGGGCTTCATGAGCGGCGCGATCGTGTTGGCGTTGGGGACCGCGGTATTCAAGCCCGGCATCCAGGGGACGTTGGTGAACTCCACGCGCCCCGAGGCCAGCTCCATGGCTTGGGGCATCTTTTACCAGACGGTAAATATCGGTGGCTTCCTGGGACCGCTGGTGTCGGTCTTCATGCGCACGCGCTTCGGCTGGAAGCAGGTATTCTTCGCCTGTATCGCCATCATCTGCTGCAACCTGCTCCTGCTCCTGACCTACAAGGAGCCCAAGAAGGAGGAGCGCCTGGCGAAAGCCAAGCTGGTGAAGGAAGGCAAGCTCACCCAGGACAACCTGTTCGTCGACTCCATCAAGGAGATCAAGAAGACTCACGTTTGGGTCTACCTGCTGATCTTCAGCGGCTTCTGGTTCATGTTCAACGCGCTGTTCGACGTGCTGCCCCTGCACATCCGCGACTGGGTCAACACAGAGACCATCATCGAAGACCTCTTCGGCGGTGGTCACGTGAACCCGGTGCTCGGGTTCTTGATGGGGATGAACGAGGCGAAGACGCACATCGAGCCCGAGGGCATGCTGAACCTCAACGCGGGTTTGATCATGGTCTCTTGCTTCTTCTTTGCCTGGGTGAGCGGGAAGATGCGCGCGACGACCAGCATGGTGGTGGGCACGTTGCTCGCCACGACCGCCATGTTCATGAGCGGCTACTCGGTGCTCGGCTGGCTCTCCGTCGGAGCGATCTTCACCTTCAGCGTCGGCGAGATGCTGTCGAGCCCGAAGTTCAGCGAGTTCGTTGGGAACTTCGCGCCCGAGGGCAAGAAGGGCATGTACCTAGGGTTTTCCCAGTTGCCGCTCGGAATTGGCTGGACCCTCGAGGGCTTCCTGGGGCCGACGCTCTACGACCACTTCAGCTCCAAAGATCGCTTCGCCCGTGAGTTGCTCGTGGAGAAGGGCATGAGCCAAACGGATGTCGATGCAATCAAGGGCGGCGAAGCGTTCAACAAGCTGGTGGAGTTCACCGGCCAGAACGCCCATGACCTCACGGCGCAGCTCCATGCGACCCACAACGTGGGGATGATGTGGACCATCATGGGAGCCATCGGGGTGCTGTCCGCGATCTCCATCTACATGTATGGGCGCTGGTTCCGGACGTTGAAGAAATAGGGCCCCTGGGTGTGCCCCAGAGGCACACCCTGAGAACGCGAGAGGCGGCGCTGGTTCACCGGCGTCGCCTTTTTCATGCTGGATCCCTGGGGGTTCTGGAGAACCAGGACAGCGCGATCCCATGAACCGCCGCTGACGGGTGGGTGAAGCCTGGGGTTCCTATTCGTCTTTCCGTGCGGGAGGGAGATCTGGAAAGATCGAGCCGCTGGGGACCCGTATGCTGTCCGGTATGACTTACTTGAACAGGCTTCGATTCACGTTGACGGGGCTCGCCTTGGGCAGCCTCGGCTTGGGTTGTGGACCCATCGTGGCTCAGCGGACCACGGAATACACGATCGAGCAGCGTGGGCTGGTGCCAGCGCCCGGGGGACCCAAAGGCGTCGGTAGCATGATGAAGGGCCAGCGCGTCGCCCTGGAGGGCGGTGTGAGCGGCTCCCCGGTGTTTCGTTCCAAGGACTCTCGCTTCCAGGAGGAGACCGGCGACGTCGTGGCCAACACCAGCGCGTTCGGGCGCCTGAGCTACTCCGCTGGAGATCACTTCGAGCTGAGCTTCAGCGGGGAGTATGCCCGTGAAGAGCTGGCGACTCAGATCTCGAAGGATCGGGAGGAACCTCGCCTGGGCCGTCGCTACATGACGCGCTTCGGTCCCGGCTTGCGCTGGTTGTTTTACAAGGGGGAGGAGGTGTCATTCGGTGGGCTCGCCGAGGCAGAGATCGCGAGCTTGCCCTACTCGCGCACGATCTATGCGCGCTCCTTCCTCACCCAGGGAGCCGATCCCGATAGCAACTGGTGGGACAGCGATACGCTGCGCACGCAGTACCTCGGGACAGAGGTCTCGAGCAAACGGGACGAAGAAGAGTTCATCTTCGCGCGGCTCGGGCTGTTTCTCAGCGGTCCGCTGAGCGACTCGCTCAGCATGGGGTTTGGCGTGATGATGCAGAGCTACCCGCACTTCTTCGGCGTACGTACCGCCGTCGAGCAGTGCGACATCTACGCCTCGGGGGCGGCCCTGTGTAGCGGCGACGAGCCCGACGACATCCCGCCCCTGGAGAGCAGCACACTGAATACAGCCTTCGTGTGGTTCAGCGACGAGCTGGACCAGCACAGCACCTTGACGGCGCAGCTGTACGGGCACTTGGGCGGTGGCAGCGGGCACATGCCTTTCGGCGGCGCGGTGTCCCTTCGCTACGCTTTCGGTGACCCGCCGCGCCCACGCGAACATTCCACGCAGAAACGCTAGCGGTGACCAGTGCTCAGGAGCTGGGCTTCGGCCACGGCGGGTTGCCTCCGCTCAGCTCGTAGCCGCTGCGGATCAGCTGCTTGCGACAGATTTCGGAGCACAGGTCGTACTCGTGGTCGGTGCTCAGCACCGAGCCCCGCGCGTCGCGCATCAGGCAGCCCTCGGTTGGGCAGTGATCCAGCCCCAGTGTGTGGCCGATTTCGTGCACGGCGACCTTGCCGAACCGCTCCAGGGCGTGCTGGTGGTTCTTGGTCTTGCGCTTCGTGCGGAAGCTGGAGATCACACAGGCCACGCCATCGATCGTCGCCAGCCCCAGGATCCCCCAGTCTTTGATCTTGCCCTTGGTCGTGGAGATGTCCTTCGTAGTGATGCCCAGGATGCGAAAGCCGTCATCGGGCAAGCGCTGCTTCAAGAAGCTAAGTAATTTTTCCGCACGGTACCTATTGCGGGGCGCGTAGTAGGCCGACTTAGGCAGCGGCACCTCTGGGAGCAATTCCAGATCGAAATCATAGAAGGCGAGCAGCGACTTCTTGACGAACTCCACGTCCGATTGCTTGAGGCCGCTGCCCAGGGGCTGCAGATAGAACTTGCGCTTCGTGGCGCCCAGCAGCGGACCCGCCTGGAGCGCGACGCCGAGCGCGATCAGGCTCGTCAGGGCTGTGCGTCGGCTCAGCTGAGGGAAGTCGGGCGGCGTTCGGCTCATTCGGCTATTCCTTTCAAGTCGCGTGGCCCGGGAGCGACAACCGGATCTCTCGGGAGGTTCCCGAAGTCGAACGCACCGAGGTAGCTTCGGGCGTTTCCGTGGGATATATCCGCGCAGGCTGTAGCGGATCCGGGTGCGTGCTCAGCGCGCCTCACCCCCATCCCTGCCGTCTCCGCGATCCAGCCTATCACGCGCTCGGCGCTCACGCCTTGCTCGCGCAGCTGTTGAAGGCTGAGGCTGTCGGCGCGTTTGGCCAGGCGCTGGCCATCGACGTCAAGCACCAGCGGGACGTGCGTGTACTCCGGCGGCTGATAGCCCAGCGCGTGGTGCAGCAGGATTTGCCGGGGTGTGCTGTCGAGCAAGTCGTCGCCACGGACGATCTGCGTGATCCCCTGGGCGTGGTCATCCACCACTACTGCGAGCTGATAGGCAGGATCGCCATCACGCTTCGCGATCAGGAAGTCGCCCACGTCACGCGCCACGTCTTGCGTGAACGTACCGGCGACGCGATCGTCAACCTCGATGGCACCTTCGGGCACCAAGAAGCGCACGCCTGCGGCCTTGCCGCTCTGCCGTTCGGCTTCGGACACACTCGAGTAGCGACCGCGACAGGTGCCCGGATACACCTCGCTGAGCTCTCCTGCGTGCGGCGCGGATTGGGCGCGCTTGATATCCCCACGGGAACACACGCAGGGGTAAGCGTGACCCGTAGCAAGCAGGCTCTCCACCACCGCGTTGAGGCGCGCGAGGGTGTCCGTCTGCAGATACTCCGCGTCCCAGTCGAGCCCCAGCCACTCGAGATCGCGGCGCGCCAGATCGATCCAGCGGGGATCGGCGCGCGCCGCGTCGAGGTCTTCGATACGCAGGACGACGCGTCCTCCAGCTTGCCGGGCTGCCCACCACGCGAAGACGAACGAGCGGGCGTGTCCGAGGTGCAAGCGCCCCGTCGGGGACGGAGCGAGGCGACCGACGACTCGATGCGTGCTCACCCCGAGGAGCGTACACGGGTTGTTCGAATCGGGCCGCCCTTCAGCCAACTCAGGGCGCGACTATCAGAGGTTCTCGGCGGACTTGAGCAGCTCCGTGATGAACTGCACGCGAGGCCGGATCAGGGTGCTCCGAGCAGCCCTGGGGCGGACGATGATGGTGCCGCCTCCGGGACCGCCCACGTCGGAGTTGAGCAGGTCGTCGTGGAACGTGTACGCAACGTCCTTCTCCTGAGTGCGGATGGTCTTGACCTCCGCAGAAGCAGACAAGGAAAAGCAGGCGGCGACGAGCAAGGCAGCAGAGGCGACGAGGCCTTTGCGCACGTGGAGAGAAGACTTCACGGCAGACTCCTGTGAGGTTGTTGGTCGTGCGAACACGAGCGGACGAGAGCGCACCAGAGACGGGCGCTCGACCAGTGAAAATCGGCGTTCAGCGACGGCGGTGCGCACGCGCGTCGTCAGATGAGACGCCTGGGCCCGTCAGGCCTTGGGTCGCAAGCGCGAACCATTCATTCATCGTGGTCCGAAGTGCCTTCTGACTCGGACTCCGGACACGCGCAGACCTTCGCCCGCTCGCGGTTTTTATCCACGCTGGTCGTCGCCCTGGTGCAGCGCTCGTCCTCCATCGAGGTAATGCGACAGATGGCGTCCCGTGCGCGCTCGAGGGACGCGAGCGCAAGACACACGCGTTGACAGCGGCCCTCTTCCTTCTTCAGTTCGCTTGCCTCCGCGGTGGGCGCTGGCGGCGGAGCGGCTTTGGGGGGCCGGTCGTCATCGACGGTACCGTCGAGCGCGAGGCCGCCGGACTGGGAGCCGAGCAGGCTATCGAGGTCGCGTTGTGCGTCGGCGTATGCGCTCTGCGCCTCGTCGAGGGTGGTGAGCGGTGCAACCGCGCCGGTACTCGTGCTCGACACCAGTGGCTGTTGTGGCGCGGGAGCATCTTGGTCGAGAGAAGTCACCTTGCCTGACGTGGGCGCGCTGGCTTCTGCAGCGTTGGGGCGTGCAGCGCAGCCCGGCAAGATCACCGTAGTCAGGACCAGGCCAGCGAGGCCTAGGGAGGCAGGGACGAAGCGAGAGCGAAGCGAGAGCGAAGACATGGATTTTCCGGTGTGGTCGTGGGGCGTGGATACCGAGCGGTTGGCGTGGCTAACTAGCGTGAGACGCGCTGCAGCGGGAGATGTTCTCGCAAACCTGCCCCGCTCACAGCGCAGGGCTTTCCGCTCCCGAGTGCGAGACGCAGGGGCTGGGCATTTCAGTGCAGAAAATCCAGGGGCTGACGTCGGATCGTCCCTCGCCGGGCGGAGAAAATGGGCTAAGCCGGGGCCATGCCTTGGATCGGTTTGGAGACCAACAGCTCACTCAGCGCTGAAGCTGAGAGTCAGTTGCTCGAGCAGCTCACCGAGCGGGTCGCTCGTGCACTGGGTAAGCCCGAGCCCATCGTGATGGCGCGCTGCCTCCAGGGAGTTCGCATGCGGGTTCGCTCCACGGAGGAGCCCTGTGCGTACTTCGATGTACGCGGCATCGGTGAGCCAAGTGCCTCCCAGCTCGAAGCGCTATGCGCTAGTTTGTGTGATCTCGCGAAGCAGTCGCTGGGTGTTCAAGGCGACCGTTGCTTCGTCGTTCATACGTCTGTCCCCCGAACGCACTGGGGACTGGACAGCAAGATGTTGGGCTGAGCTCGCGTGATCTATTCATCGGACTACTTCCGGATTCGTGTCGTCGACCAAGTGGTCGAATACACGCGCAGCGCGCTCCCGTTCGAGACGATCCCAGCGATCGAGGGCGAGATGGCACGAGTACACGAGGCCATGAGCGCCTTGCCTCGCGCAAAGATGGGACTGCTGTGTGACCTTCGGCAAGTGGTCGGGCGTAACGACCCCGAGTTCGAGGCGGTCTTCAAGAAGCACCGCCAGACTCTGCAGAAGGGGTTCTGTCGTGTCGCCGTCGTCGTCAGCAGCCCTACCGGCATGCTGCATATCCAGCGCCTCGCCAGTGAAGATGGCGACCACCACCTGCGTGCGTTTACCGCCGTAGAGAAGGCAACCGCCTGGCTGCAGGAGGCGCTGGCACGCGTCTGAGGTGGCCTTCCCTCGCAGCCAGACAAACGGGAACAGGCCACGACTAGCGTCGCAGCCTGCTCTCGATTGCCCGCGGTTGTCGTACCTATAGGCTCGCGCGCCGGTACATCGTGACCACCGCCGCGCCGCCGAGGCCGAGGTTGTGCTGGAGCGCCACCTTCGCGCCGTCCACCTGACGCTTGTCTGATTCCCCGCGGAGCTGCCAGTTGAGCTCCGCGCACTGAGCGAGGCCCGTAGCACCCAGTGGGTGTCCCTTGGAGATCAATCCTCCCGAGGGATTGACGACGGTCTTTCCACCGTAGGTGAATGCGCCTTCATCGGTGAACTTGCCGCCTTGACCCTCTGGGCAGAGACCGAGCGCTTCGTAGGTGATCATCTCGTTGCACGAGAAGCAATCGTGGAGCTCCACCACGTCGACGTTCTCCGGCCCGAGCCCCGACTGCTCGTAGACCTTCGCCGCGGCGGTCTTGCTCATGTCGTAGCCGACGAGCTTCATCAGGCTGTTGTCGGTGAAGGTGGACTTGAGATCCGTTGCCATCGCCATGCCCAGAATTTCCACAGCTTTATTCTGGAGATTGTGGGCCTTGACGAAGTCCTCGCTGGCCAGGATTGCGCAGCCCGCTCCATCGGACGTGGGGCAACACTGGAGCTTGGTGAGGGGATCGTAGACCATCTTGGAGGCCAAGATGTCCTCCAAGGAGTACTCGTCGCGGAACTGCGAGTACGGGTTGTTCACCGAGTGCTTGTGGTTCTTCCAACCGATCTTGGCGAACTGCTCGGGCGTGGTGCCGTAGCGCTCCATGTGCTCGCGACCCGCGTTGCCGAACATCTGAGGAGCTGGAGGCGCTGGCGCGAACTCCTTGAGCTCCATCATCTTCATCATGTGTTTGTCCATCGGGTTGACCCGATCCTGATACTTCGCCCCGAGGGAGCCCTTCTCCATCTTCTCGAAGCCAGCGGCGAGGACGCACTCCGCGATGCCGCCCTCGACCAGCTGCTTCGCGAGGAACAACGCGGTGGAACCGGTGGAGCAGTTGTTGTTCACGTTGTAGACGGGGATCCCCGTCAGGCCCAACGTGTACAGCGCGCGCTCGCCGCTCGTTGACTCGCCGTAGCAATAGCCCAGCGCGGCCTGCTCGATGAGGTCATAAGCGATGCCTGCGTCCTCGAGCGCCTTGGTACCCGCTTCCTTCACCATGTCCGGGTAGTCCCAGTCTCGAGAGCCTGGCTTCTCGAACTTGGTCATGCCTACGCCGACGACGAAAACCTTCCTGCCCATCGCGTCTCTCCTTGCTCGGGTTGGTGGCACCCGAAGCCCGGTGTGCCCCTCGACCAGCCGAGCACCCGCTCGAAAACTGGCCCACCGTCCAAGTACGCCATCAATCAGGGGCGTGCAAGGACGCGCGCGGCGCATACCGAGCGCATCGAACCCGGTTCCGGACAGTCCTTCCTGGGGAAGGTTTTGTCCCTGGGAATCAAGTTCCAGTGGGCATCAGCGGTAGGGATTGTCCACGTCGACTCCGCCGCCAGACGCACCAGCCGACTTGGTCGCAGGCGCGGAAGCTTTGGGGGTGGCCTTGGTCCCGCTCTTCGCCTGGTGAGCCTTCTTCCAGGCTTGCTGCATCTTCCAGCGGCGCCACTGCGCAAGGCTCCAGCCCTTGGACTTGGCGGGGGCTTCGTCGCCCTCCGCGCTGGCTTCGTCCGCGCTGGCTTCGTCCCCGCTGGCTTCGTCCGCGCTGCCTTGGTTGGTAGGCAGGTCCTCCGGCTTGGTCGGCTGGCTCGCGGAGTGAGTTTCCGCGGGGATTGGATCCGCGTCGGCAAACTTTACTCCGGTCGGTTGGGCTGCTTGCGCGTTGGTGGTCGCGGCGGCTGGGGTTTCCGGAGTGTCCTTCGCAGCGCTCCCGGTCAGCACGGTGACACCGACACCCAGCAGCAGTGCCGCGGCACCTGCCAGGATCAACCAGAGCTTCTTGTGGCCCGGTTGATCGCCCGTGGCGAGGTCGGTGTTGGTGAACTCGAGCAGAGACTGAGCGGTCGGTCGCGCCGCGGGCGCCGCGGGCACGGTGGGTGTCTCCGGTCGCGAGCTGGGGGCGGGGAGCACGACGTCCGGGACGAAGGGCTTCAGGTTGATCCCCGAGGAATTGGCGTCGCGCGCGCGCATCCGCCTCTCCTCGAGCACATCGCCTGCCGCTTCCTCCACCGCGTCGGAGACCTCCTCGAAGGTAGCGATCAGATCGTACTCTTCCGCGACTCGTTCGAGCTCGGCGGCGAACTCAGCCGCGCTGTTGAAACGCTCCTCCGGGTCCCGCGCCAGCGCCTTGGCTACGACGGTGTCCAGCGCGGTGGGCGTGTTCTGTGAGAACTCCGACAGCGGGGGGATGTCTTGAGTCATCAGCCGGGAGAGCGTGTCCGCCTCGTTGGCTCCGTAGAACAGACGCGCGCCTGCCAGGCACTCCCACAGCACGATGCCCGCCGCAAAGACGTCCGTGCGCCGGTCGATGGCCCTCCCGCTCGCCTGCTCAGGCGCCATGTACGCGAGCTTGCCCTTCATCTCACCCACGCGGGTCTGCGTCAGCCGTTGACGCGCCCGCGCAACCCCGAAGTCGAGCAGGCGTGTGTGCCCATCGGAGCCGACGAGCAGGTTGTGCGGGCTGACGTCTCGATGAACCAGGTTCAGCGGGAGACCTTCATGGTCCCGTAACTCGTGAGCGGCGTGGAGCCCAGCCAGCGAGTCAATCATGATGCGGATCGCGACGCGGGGGTTCACGCCGCGTTTCTGGGTGGCGGCGTGCTTGAGCAGCTTGGTGAGGGGAGCGCCATCGATGTACTCCATCACCAAGCACAGGCCCTGCATCGTGTCGCTGATGTCTAGGGTGGGCACCACGTTGGGATGGCGGATCTCGGCGACTAGGCGGGCCTCATCCAAGAACATGGAGACGAACTGAGTCTCTGATGCCAGGTGTGGATGCAGGCGCTTGATGGCGACTAGACGACGGAACCCGCCGAGCCCGCCAAGGTGGGCCAGGTACACCGTCGCCATACCGCCCCTCGCGATCTCGCAGATCACCTCGTAGCGGCCGATGCGCTCGGCGGAGTCGGTGGCAGGGGGAGTTAACTCAGCGGCGGTCAAGGCAGGTTCCGTGTGGATACAGCATCGGGTTGACTGGTGTCGACTCGCGCTTGCTTAGCGGAGAAGGGCGAACGGGTGAGAGGACTGGGGCGGGGCGGCTGGGCCGACCTGCCCTGGGTACGTCTGCGTCGAGTCGGAGACTCTCGGGCCGGAAGAAAGAAAGCAGTGCCGCACCTTGTCCATGGATGACAGTTACCGTGCAGGAAAACTAGGACAATTTGCATCCAGGTTGCGTTTGTTCTGCTCGCGCGCTCGCTGGTTTGGTTGCTGCTGGCGTTGTTGATTTCGGCTGCGGTGCTGTTGGTTTCGGCTGCGGTGCTGTTGGTTTCGGCTGCGGTGCTGTTGGTTTCGCCTGCGGTTCAGTGGCGCTTTAATTCCAGGTTGGCCGACCCGTGGGCCTGATGTGAAAAGAGGCGCGTGTGAAGGGAGCCGCGTGTGAAGCGAGCCGCGTTTGCGCTCGTTTCTCGCCTGAGCCGAACGCGTGTAGCCCAAGGACTCGAGGCGTTTTGCTCGTGGGAGTGAGCGTTTCATAATCAGCCGCCCGCGGTGCGCGGTGAGCCGTTTGGGCCGAAGAGGCCGGCGGGGCGCGGCTTCCAACCACACCGCTTGGGCCATTCGCCTCGCGGAAACCAAACGAGAGTTCGGCGTTCGTTGCCACGCGGGTTGCCCGGGCGCCTCTCAGCCATGGATTCAGTGCCCGCCCCACCGCACCGGGGGTTTGCGCCATTTCTCCCTCTAAATGGCCCGTTGTGGTGGCTCGAACGAGGCTGCATGACACCCAGTGCTACGGGCTAGTGGGGGGTGAGGGGTGCTTTTGTCGCAGTGCGAGGGTGCTCGATGCGCCCCTGGAGTTCGTTGACGCGCGAAGCTTCCGAGAGTCAGCCGTGCGTTGCTCTGCGCGACTCGCTCATTCCCACAATTTCCGCCTGTCATTGTCCGTAAATCGCGCGCTGGTCGCGAAGCGAGACCGGGTGTGCCGCGCGAGGGTCCAATGTACGTATCGGGAGGGGTGCGGGTGTGCTCCGACCCGTTCGTCGTCCGGGGGCCTGAGAGGTGCTCAAACGCCTTCCGACGCGGGGGACCACAGCGCCCTGCCTACGCCTACATTGGCTCGGCGCTGCGTCGCGCTGCGTCGCCGTTCGCTGCGTCGCCGTTCGCTGCGTCGCGGCTCGCTGCGTCGCGGCTCGCTGCGTCGCGGCTCGCTGCAGAGAAAGTTGAACTCGAGGTCAATTCTCTGCGCGTGGTGACGCGCCGTCGTTTCAGCGTGTCGCGGGCCCGGCGTCGAACACGCTGCTGCTGTCGGCGAAGGCCTTGAACTCCAGTGCGTTTCCGCTCGGATCCAAGAGGAAGAACGTGGACTGTTCCCCCGGCTCTCCTCGAAAACGCGTCTTGGGTTCAATCAGAAACGCTTGACCAGAATCCTCCAGGCGCTTGGCAAGGGCTTGCCATGCGTTGGGCGCGAGGATCACGCCGAAGTGTCGACACGGGACCTGGTCGCCGTCGACTGGATTGCTGCCCGTCACCGCTTGCCAGTCATCGACCAGGTGCGCGCTCAGCTGGTGCCCGAAGAAGTCGAAATCGATCCAGCGAGGGTCCGCGTTTCGGTCGATGCGGCCAACCCGAGCGCCCAGGCGGTCGACATAGAAGGCTCGCGTGGCTTCGATGTCACACACGGGAAATGCGAGGTGAAAGCGCGGGCGAGACTCGGGCATGGCATGAGTCTATCAAGGGGCGGCTCGCCCCGACCAATGGACGAGCCTGTCCCTGTCGAAGCTACTTGCGAGCGATCAGGTAGCTGACCCAGCTGGGCTGGTTGTCCACCACCTTGCGTGCCCGGTAGTCGGAGTCTTCGTCGTCATCAGCGATGTCCCAGAGAACGCTCACGTCCTTGAAGCCTGCCTCGAGCAGCAGCTCCTGGATCTCCGGCAGCGACCAGAACCTCCACGCGTAGCTGAACGCCTTGTTCAGCTTGGTCCCATCCTTGAAGTGGAAGTGGATGTAGTTCTGTGCGTAGTGGTTGATCGGGTTGAAGGACGCTTGGTCCCACACGTAGGTGAACCCGCCCTGCACCTTGCGGTGCTCTTCTCTGGCTTCCATCGCTTCTGTCCCGCCGTAGGCGTCCAGAGCGAAGAAGCCGTCGTCGGCGACCGCGTCACACACGGCGGCAAAGTACTCCACCATCTCCTTGCGGGTGGTGAAGATCCAGTAGCTGAAGTTGTATGCGCAGACGACGTCGAAGCGCTCCTTGCGCCGAGAACGGACGTCTTCTTGAAGCAAGGTGACCCGGGATGCGTCCTCGCCAAGCGGAGAGAGGTGCCGCTTGCGCCCGCTCTCGAGTACGTCTCCATCGAGGTCGACGCCCGTTGCCGTGCGGTCCAAATGGGACTTCACCCAGGTCGCGCAGAGCAAGGCGGTGCCGCAGAAATCCTCGCGGAGGCTCAATGCGCGTCGACCGACCAGCTTCTTGAACGTGCGGTCCAGCAGCTTGACCTCACTCTCGGGATCCTGGACCGAGCGTTCATACAGCTCGTAGAGGTCTGCGGTCTTTGCAGTGAGCTTTGCCTTGCCGGACTTCTTCTTGGACTTGGAGTCGGCCTTGGCGTGGCCGTTCAGGTGGTCGCGCTTGCGCTTCTTGTCTTTGGACTTGGATTGGTCCCGGCGGGTCGATTCGTTGGCTGTGCTCATCGTCTGGGTTCTACCTACTTGCGGATCGTGCGGCGGTGGTCGGTGCAGCGTCGTCGCTGCAGCGAGTCGTGGCGCCCTATAGATCAGAAAGCCGCCGCGCAAAACCATCGACGCTCGCGCCGCAACTTCCGCTGCCCCGCTGGCCTACTTGCAGCGCAGGGCGCGAGCCCAGGTGCGGCGATCGGCCGTGTACGCAACGAGGGCACCATGCTCCCCGCCAGCGATCGACACGTTGGCGAAACCCCGGGAGCGCGCGAGCACGAACGAGTCTCCGACGCCTTCTGCGCCGATGAAGCCCAGGCGCAGCTCCTGTAACGCGTGAGGGACGGAAGTGCTGGGCCGGACGAAGATGACGACCGCGCGCTTGCACGCGGTGGTTGTTGCAACGGGCGCGGGGTCCAGGCCGTTGGGGTAGTCGACCCAGCGAACCGGCGCGCCCATACGCGGCTTGTCACCCACGTTCAGCGTAGCCAACCCGAACTCCGTTGCCGTGCGGTTTGTCGCGACGAACCCGAGCCGCTGATGCGCACCACTGGCGCCCACGATCTCCGTAAGCGGGTCGACCGGTCCTCCTACCCAAACCACCACGTCGTCGCCCAGCTTGGGTTGCTCGCCCTCGAAGCGGACGCTGCGGGCGTGAACCGGGGTCATTCCGGTGCGCGCTTCCAGGGAGAGGATGACCAGCCCGGTGTGGGAGCGGGTGATGGCGACGCTGTTGGCGGTCGATGCCTCGTCACTGACGTCGATCACGCCGCTGCCCTCGACCCACAGGTGCGCTTTGAGTTCGCCGTCGCCCTTGGGGCTGCCCGCGACGTAGGCAACCAGGGCAGGCTCCCCCGGCTTTCGCTCCTGTGGCGCGGCGACGCGGGTGCTGTGACGTGCGTCTTCCGCCAGCGTCTCGAGCTCTCCTGGGCGCGCGTACGTGCGCCTGAGCAGCCGCTTGCCGTCGACCCAGTAGGCGAAGCCGCCCGACACCGCGGGACCCCGCCGCAGCGCCACCAGCTGGTCACCTGACAGGGACAGCGCCTCCACCTGGGTCTGGCCGGAGGGAGCACCGGCCGCGCGCGGCTTGTAGCGGGCAAAGTGCGCGGCGTTGTCCCGGGACACCATCACCACCCCCTGCGTCGTGGCGGTGGCCGGTCCCGCGGCGGCCACGTCGGTGAGCTCATCGAGCAGCCAGCCCGTTGGCAGTATCGCTGCGGGCTCGGGCGTGGGTGCGGCCGACTCTGCCGGCGCGGGCGCCCGAGGATTCGCCTCGGCGCTGAGCTCGCCGCTGGGTGCGGGCCGCGGAGCTGGCTGAGCGACACTGCTGGGCTGAGCGGTCGCGGGGGATTTCGGGGCGTCGCCCTTGGGCTCACGCTCGTTGCAGCCCACGGCGAGGCCGATGATTAGCCAGCAGCTTGCGCGTGCCTGCCGGCTCCACGCCCCTGATCCAGCACGCATGCTCACCGATGTGCCACAACAGTCCCACGACGTCAGCAGTCCTGTTGGACTTCCCGGCTCGAGCCGGCCCCCGGCCGCGCGATCTGTGATACATGGCGAGCGTGATGAAAGTGCTAGAATCACGCTGGATCGAGGCATGCGTGTTGGCTTTGGTGGTGGCTGCGAGCGCTGGCTGCGCGGGTGGTCCGACGGGGAGCCCCATCGCGCCCGAGCAGGCGTCTGCCCGGACGCCAGCCGTGGTGGCGATGCAGAGCAGCGGTTTCAGTATCGCTGGTACCACGGTGGTGAGCGCTCAAGCCGTGGCCGATGAGTTGGGGCGGCGCAACGTCGAGACCCCAATTGCCGTGCGGATAGAGGCTCAGGGGTCCACCCCGCTGAGCGAGGTGGCAGACCTGATGGACAGGCTGCGGGCGAAAGGCATCATCGATATCGCTGTGGTCACCCTGGGCAGCGACGCCGCTCAGCCCGGGCCATCCGTCGTGGCTGATACTCCGCCCCCGGACCCGACGACGGAGCCTCCAGAGCCCACGCCCCCGCCACCGCCTCCCCCAAAGGACGTTGAGAGCCTGCCCGAGGTCATCGTGAAGAACATTGGGCTCCACATTGGCGGTGGCTCGAACACCGACGCCGAGAAAGCACCGTTCCGGGCCGCCGTCGAGGAGCACTTCGACGAGCTGCGAGCTTGCTACAAGCAGGTGGAAGATCCGCTGAAGGGCGGTATCTTCGGCGTCGACTTGCGTATCGCGAGGAGCGGCGGGCACCCGGAGGTCTCGCAGCCACGCACCTCGATGAAGGGGCAACCCTTTCGCGATTGCGTGATCGGCGTGTTCAAGAGCGTGGAGTTCGAGAAGCCTGCCAAGGGGCCCACGGTGATCTCCTACTCGGTCCGGTTCAGCGCGAAGTAGTCAGCCGTTCACGGCGCGAGCAAGCTCTCGACCTTGGCCTCTACTGCGTCGAAGTCGTAGCCGACCTTCAGCTCGATGCGTCCGCCTTCGGTCATCACCAGCCCACCGCTGTTGACCTGGACGCCAACCATCTTGCGCAGGCTGTCGTCGGGATCGAACAGCACCTTGGGGGTGAGCGAGTAGGTGTCGCGTGTCAGCTCGCAAAGCTGGGCGTCAGCGTTCGACCCGTCGTTCTTCTGGGTGACGACGACCCATTCCTGCAATCCGGCCGGCTGATATTCTGCGAGCAGCTGGTTCGGACGCCCACTTTCCATATGGGAACGGCAGACGGGGCACCACGCCGCGAACGTGTAGACCACGCTCACGGGAGCGCTGCAGAGGTCGTGCAAGGACACTGCGTTGCCGTCGCAGTCGTACAACGTGACAGCGGGCGCCAGCTCCCCGACCGAGCTGCCGAATGGGCCGCTGGGCGGGCAACTCAGCGTGCTGCTGCCCCCGCTGCCCAGATCGGAGCCGCCGCTCCCGCCCACGGGCTCGCTCCCACCAGAGCCGCCTTGAGTCGCTCCGGCGGAGCCCCCCTGGCCGAGGCCCCCAGTTGCGCCAGTGCTCCCCGACCCAGCGCCGCCTCCCTGCGTGTCCCCTGCCTGGCCCCCCGTGCCAGTGCTGGTCTCACTGCCGTCGCTTCCACCGCAACCTCCCAGCGTGGCGGCCAACGCCACAGCGAGGCACATGGAGAGGGCGGTCGATGGCGTAACCAAACGCGAGGTGAGACCCAACATGAGCCGGTGTACGGTGCCCGCGCCCCTCGGTTACATCGAGCGGGCCGCTTTGTCGTGCCTTCAGTGCACGCACGCTTGGGGGCAATCGCGGCTGAGATTGCGCTGGAAGCGTCGGAAGTGGGCTAACCGTGGTTCCCAAGGGAGCGCCTCCTGACTGCACGCGTCGGCGATCTCGAAGGGGGAAGTGCCGTAGCTCCCCTTGAGGGACACAGCACCTCTCCCGTGTCGGCACCAGCTGCGCAGCTGGGGACCGAGGAGCTCCGCGTTGTAGAGCTGACTCTGATAAGCGCTGGGGTCGAGCGTCAGGCCATCCAGCCGAACGTCATCCAGTCGGATGTATTCCTCGCGGAATCGAAATGACTCCGGAATCAGCAGGTGATTGTAGCAACCGTGGTCGACGCGCAGGTTGCTGAGCATCGCACCCGTGTGCTGAAAGTTCAGTCCAGTGTATGGGGCGAAGCCGTTCAGCAGCCAGAGCGTGCCTGCGAGCATCGCCCAGCGCCGGGCACCGGGTGAGGCCTCGAGCTCGCACCAAGCGCCAAACCAGGACTCCGGGGGTGCTCCGCTTCTCCGTCGCTCGACGTACGCCACGACTAGCCACGCCAGGACGAGCCAGAGCAGACCCTCCTTGACGCACCAGTCGGGGTCGGTCCGCCAGCGGTCGTAGGGGGGCAGGCCCAAGCTCAGCCCGATAGGTATTGCCGCGAGGAATAGCACGCTGCGCCAGCGCAGGCGCAGGCTGTGGCCGAGCTGAGCGAGCTCCTCGTCGCTCAGCAGCGTGACCCAGCCGGAGGCCATCGTGAACGCGAAGGCGGGGGCGAAGATGATGGTCAGGGGCAGGTGCAGAACTGCGGCATAGATCGCACCCCACGCCGGGCGCACGATCGCCGTCAAGACGAGCCCGCACTCCGCCGCCAGGAACAGATAGGGCCACAGTCGCCAGTCGGCGAGGTTGGCCAGGGCGGCGCTAGCGTAATGCTCGGCGAGCACGTGCATGCCTCCCGAGGCACAACTGACGGCGGGATTGAGGAAGTCCCGGTTGAACTTGTGAAAAGCCGCAAGGAAATATGTGCCGACCGTCAGGGTGCGCACGATGCTCGCGAGATTCAGGTGCATGCGGCGTTCGCGCTGCTCCGCGCTACCGACGAAGCAGCCGATGGCACCGCAGGCGACGAGGCCGAGGTAGGCGGTCTGGGTGAGCTGATCCGAGAGCGTCAGCAGCTCGAGCAAGATGGCCGCACAGCACAACGCCCAGCCGAGCAGGCTCCCCGTCGCGAGCAGCACGAGCGCGCCCAACCAATGCAGCAGCACCTCGGGGAACCACGCCTTGCTCACGGCGTCGGGTAGGGTGAGTCGAATCAGCGTCGCGAGGGCGTAGAGCCGGACATGGACGCGATAGCGCAGCGCGCGGCTGGGCCAGCTGATCCAGCTCGGGATCGGGCGCCGGAGGCCGCTGAGTTCCGCGGGCTGTTCGGGGCGCATGTCAGTGCCAGAGCGCGGCCAGCCGGTGTTCTGCCTGGCGCAGCGCGGGGTAGAGGCCTTGGTACACCGCGAATAGCTCGGAGTAGCGCGGTTGGCACGCGCCAGGCTCATGGCGCTGGCCGCGCCGAGTCATTGCGCTGATCGCGGCCTCGGAGCTGGCGAACAGCTCCGCACCGCACGCGGCGAGGATCCCAGCGCCCAGACAGGTTGCTTCCTGGCTCTCCGCAGCGATGATCGGCTTGCCCAGCACATCGGCGAACAGCTGCCTTACCCAGGCCGCTTCACTGAGACCGCCCATGCAGATCAGTTGATCGATGCTGCCGGCGCTGGCCTCGACCGCGCTGGTGTGCAGGCGTTGTTCGTACGCCAGGCCCTCCACGATGGCGCGGTAGACGTGGGCCTGGCCGTGGTGCCCCCTCAGCCCGATCAACGCACCGCTCGCGGTGTCGTCCCAGTAGGGATTCATGACGCCGTTCCAGTAGGGGACGAGCATCAGCCCTTGAGCTCCCGGCGCTAATGCCGCAGCAGCTCCCGCCAGACGGCTCAGGTGGCTGGCCTTGGTGCTGGGCGGCAGCTCGAGCAGTCGCTCGCACAGCCAATCGAAGGTAAACGTGCCCCCCTTCAGGTCGGTCTCGAGAAAGTAGCTGGGCTGGCCGCCCTGGGTGTCGCATGCTGGGGTTGCAGCGTAGAGCGTACGGAATGCCAAATCCGTGCGGTAATCTTTGCTGAGTACGCCGCTCACCAGGGCCGTGCCGAGGTTCAGGTATGCTTCGCCTGGAGCATGAATTCCCGCACCGAGGCCCGCCGCCTGGCCATCGCCAGCTCCACTGACGACCGGGAGGCCGGCTGGCAAGCAACACAGCGCCGCAGCCGCCTGAGTCAGGGCCCCGACGCGGGCACCTGCGGGGACGAGCGATGGTAGCTGATCGCTCCTCACCCCCAGAAAATCCAGCAGGGGACTGGCGTAGCGACCTGTCGAGAGATCCAGCAGGCCCATCGGATCCACGCTGGGCGGGGAGCTCTTGAACTCGCCGGTCAGTTTCCACAGGAGAAAACTCTGCACGTCGCAGATGTGCGCCGTGTTGCGCAGCGCGGGCGCTTTGTCGAACAGGTATGCGACCTTGTACAGCGACGGGGTGGTGCAGGGGGGCTTGCCGCTCAGGCGGTGCAGCGTCTCGCTGCCCAGGGCCTCCACGGCCCGATCGACCTGGGCAGTTGCGCGGGAGTCCATCCAGACCAGCGCGGGGCACAGCGGCTCACCTTGAGAGTTGGTGACCACCACGGTCTCCCGCTGGTGAGTGACCGAAAGCGCCACGACGTCCGCCACGCGCTCGCCGAGGGACTGGCTCAGGCCCTGGCAGGCACTTCCCAGCGCTCGCCACCAATCGTTCGCATCCTGCTCCCAGCCGTCGGGCTCCGGGTTGTTCAGGGGGAAGGCCGCGCGGCCAGACGCGACAGCGAGCCCCGATTCGTCTCCCGAGGTGCCCCACGCGATCGCCTTGCAGGCGCTGGTGCTGCTGTCTATGCCAATCACCAGAGGGCTACTGCGCCGGGCCATCCCCGGGAGCTTATCAGGTTTCGAAGCGCGTCGCTGGCTAGCTCAGGCCGCCAAAAAAGCGCGGGAAAGGCACGTTGACAGGCGCGTCCCGCTGAACCACATCAGCCATGTGAGTCAGCAGCGGAAGACTTCCGTGGGGCAACTGATTCGCCTTCACTAAGCCCTCGATGGCCTCCCGCATCACACGCAGGATCTCCAGGCACTCGAGCGTCGCGCCCTGCATGCGCTCGATCGCTTGAGCCTTGCTGAGCCCACTGCCGAGCAGGCGCCCGAAGCGCCCGGTGCGCCCGCCGTTGCACGTCACGTCCAAGTCGCCGACGCCTGCGAGCCCCGCGGCGCTACTGGCCTGGCCGCCCAGCAGCTCAACCAGCGTTTGCATCTCGAGCACTGCCTGAGCAAACACGGCGGACTCGTGGTTGTGCATCGCGACCGAGCCCGGCTCTCCCCCTCTGGACTCGTGAATCCCCGCGGCAAACGCGATGCCCATGGCATAGGCGTTCTTCAGCGCCGCACAGGCTTCGACTCCCATCACGTCGTCGGAAGGAAAGGCGTGATAGTAGGGAGTGCGCACCAGCGCCGCGAGCTCGCGCGTCACCGCTGGATCGCGTCCGGTCATCACCACGCAGGTCTCCACTCGGCGCGCCAGCTCGCCGGCGATGCACGGACCGGCGACGGCCACCGGGCTCAGCTTGGCCAGCTCCGGCTGGTGCGCGAGGGGCGCGGCCTCGCGCAACGCCTGAGCGAACACGTCTGGTAGAATGGAGAGCGCGCGGCCGTCCCACTCGAGCCCCTTGCTGATGGCCATCACGGGGCGCGCCCGGAGATACGGCGCCAGCGCGCTCGCCGCCCAGCGGATCCCCTGGGAGCTCACGCCGAGGCCGACGACCTCGGCGCCTTCGAGAGCCTGCTCGAGCTCCGCGACGTGGTAGGGCCGGATGGCTTCGGGGAGCGGATGCTTGAGCGTTGGGTGGACCCCGTCTCGCTTGAGGCCATCGATCAAGTGACCGTCGAGATGCGTGCCCACGAGGCGCACGTCGTGTCCCGCGTCCGTCAGCGGAACGCA
>JAUILJ010000798.1 GCA_030433055.1 Polyangia bacterium | reverse complement strand
GCCGGGTGGTACGTCCACCAGCCTCCGCTCCCGGTCCTGGCCGAGTATGAGCCCGTGTTTCGCATGGCGATAGTGGGACAGCTAGAGAATCGGGATACGTTCATAGACCTGGGTGGCTGAGCATCGTCCACCGCTTCAACGCTACTGCCGTCGTGCGATGCGCTGGCTGCAGGGCTTGCTCTTCTCGTCCTTGCCCAGGCCGGCGATCTTCGTCGGGTCCCAGCTCAGTGAGTCGACGGTGATCTGCACCTTGTCGCTGATGAGCTCCGCGAGGTTACCGCTGGTGTAGTTGTCGTGACGGGAGCCGCAGCTGTCCTTCGGGTCGCCGGCGCCGGTGCTCTGGGGGCCCGCGCCGCCTCGAAGCACGAACAGATTGGTTCCGCCGGTGAACATCGCGATCTGGCGCCACACGCTCTGCCCGAGGTCATCCATGCCTGACGCGGCGATGGTGTGCAGCTGGATCCCGCGCTCGGCGGCCTCCTTCACCGACTCGGTGTAGGGCACGTCGTCGTCGTAGTGGAGCTGGGGCGGCGCGTCGCCGATCAGAAACGCGAGGCGGCCAAGGGAGTGGTCGCTCCACTTGAGCTTGGTCAGCGCGACATGGATGCCTTGATTGACGTGCTCGGGCATGTCGCCGCCGCCGTTGGCGCTCAGCGTGGAGACGCGATCGGCGAAGCCGGAGATGTCCGTGGTCATTTGATGGGTGCGGGTGAGGTAGACGTCCCCCTTGTCGCGATACTCCACCAGGCCGATGCGGGGCGTGATGCTCATGCCTCGCAGGGTCTTCGCGACCTCCTCGAGGGTGTCCTTCATCGCCGAGATTTCCTCCGACATCGAGCCCGTGGTGTCGAGGATGAAAGCGATATCCAGCACCTTGTTCTTCGGCAACGCGCGCACCAGCGGCAACTGAAAGTCGATCGACCCATCCTTGGCGGCGACGCTCAGCTGCTTGGACTGCTCGTGGCCCAGGCAGCTCACCGTGACCTTCAGCAAGTTGCCCTTCAGGTTGGATGCGCGCGGAAACAAGATGGCGCGGCCATTGGCCTGTGTGGTCAGGATGACGCTCTTGCCCTTCTTGTCTTGTACCTTGAGCTGACAGTTGGGGATCGGCTGATTCTTGGCGTCGCGCACCACCAGGAAGCGGCGGTGGCTGACGTCCAGCGGTGCTCCCAGCTGGCCCTCGCTCTTCTGGTACTTGAGGAAGTCGCGGTAGTTGGCGTTGTCGTCCCACTCACCGGCTTTCACGCCGCGCGCTTGGCTTCCGCGGGCGATCGCGGGGCGCGACGCTCGCTTGCTGACCGATCCGCCAGCGACTCCCGCGCCGACGGCGCTTCCACCGCCGCCTTTGCCCGTTCCGCTCAGGCCGAGCCCACCGGCGCCATAGCTCTCACCGATGTCAGCACCCCAGGCGCCGCCACTGACCCCGGCGCCGGGCTTGCTGCTCCCCTTCGGGCCCTTCGCGACGCGACCGTGGCCCGAGCCGTAGCCTGCGCCGCTGCCGGTACCTGCGCCGTGGCCGATTGTCCCCACGGAACCGAGCCCGATGGTCCCTTCGCCTTTGCCGCCGCCGCCCGACCCGCCTGCCTTGTCCTCGCTCGACACCTTGGCTGGGTCAGGCTCGGGCGGTGGGGGAGGGTCGACGATCGGCGGCGCCAGAGGCTCCTTCACCCGTGGATCCGCGGGGAGAGTTACCCGGGCGACGTCCCCGAGCGGAGCGCTCGCCGAGCTGCTAGCGACCGCTGCCGGCTTCGAGGGTGAGCTCGGATCACTGACGGTCTGCTGGTTGCTGGGCGTGCAGCCCAGCATCAGCGCGCTGGCGATCAGTCCCAAGCCGAGTCCCAGGCGGCGCCGCTTTGGGGCGGGAGCTGGGCGAACGGTGGTGGGGTGCGTGGGCAAAACTTCGCCGATACGACGACGCAGGCAGTGGTCAGCCATCGTGGTGTCTCCGGGGGGGCAACGCGCTGCGCTGCGAGGCTCGTGGTTGTTCGCGCCGATGTGAGCGCGCATGCCGCGCGGGAGCGCGAGCTGTGCTGGCGTCGACGACGCGCGGGCCGAGCGCGATTTGCTCAGCTGGGCGGCTTAGTCAGCGCTGTGCCAGGGAAGTTCCCAGAAACTTTCATCCCCCGACCGGGGGAGCTGGGGTGACGTCTTGGGATTGTGCCTGGCCCGCCAGGCTGTGCGCAGTAGACTCGCGCCGCCATGAGCAGCCAAAGTCGACAGAACCTCAGAGCTTTTCCCCGAGGCCGCAAGCTGAAGGTGGGCCTCATCCAGATGTCCGTCGGGCCAGACAAGGCGGCAAACATCAAGAAGGCGGTGGGGCTCTGCCGTGATGCGGCGAAGCGAGGCGCCCAGGTGGTTTGCCTGCAGGAGCTGTTCGCGACGCAGTACTTCTGCCAGGTCGAGGACCAGGCGTTGTTCGATCTGGCCGAGCCGGTGCCCGGCCCCAGCACCCAGCCGTTTCAGGCGCTGGCGGCGGAGCTACGCATCAGCATCCTCAGCAGCATCTTCGAGCGCCGAGCGCCGGGCCTCTACCACAACACCGCGATCGTGCTGGGGGAGCAGGGGCAGATCGCGGGTCGCTACCGCAAGATGCACATCCCCGACGATCCGCAGTTCTACGAGAAGTTCTACTTCACTCCGGGGGATCTCGGCTTCGTCGCCATCGACACTCCGTACGCCAAGCTTGGCCCTCTGGTGTGCTGGGATCAGTGGTACCCGGAGGCTGCGAGGTTGACCGCGCTCAAGGGCGCCGAGGTGCTGTTGTATCCGACGGCCATCGGTTGGCTCCCTGCGGAAAAGGAGCAGTTCGGCGCCAAGCAGCTCTCCGCCTGGCAGACCATCCAGCGCAGCCACGCCATCGCCAACGGCGTGCACGTGGTGGCGGTGAACCGCGTGGGGCAAGAGGGGCCGCCCGACGGCATTCAGTTCTGGGGTCATTCGTTCGTCTGTGACCCATTCGGCGAGGTGCTCGCAGAGGCGGGGGAGGGCGAAGAGGTGCTCGTCGTCGAGCTGGATCTTTCTCGCACCGAGGACACGCGCCGCGAGTGGCCTTTCCTCAGGGATCGGCGCATCGACGCCTACGGCGGTATCAGCCAGCGCTTCGCCGACGAGGACGCGTGAACGATACGAAATCGGCTGCGCTCGCGGCAGCTGGGGCGATGACGCACGGGCGCACCCCGCGCGCGCTGGGCTTCAGGATGCCGGCGGAGTGGGAGCCTCAGGCCGCGGTCTGGTTGGCTTGGCCGCACCATCGCACCGACTGGCCGGTGAAGAAGGCAGCGATCTACTGGACGTTTGCCGAGATCGCGCGGCTGGTCAGCGAAGTGGAGCGAGTGCGCCTGCTGGTGGCCGATCGTCGGGAGCGTTCCCACGCCACGAAGGTGCTGGGGCTCTCCGGGGTGGATCTGGCGCAGGTCGATTTCGTGGAGGCGCACACCAATCGCTCGTGGACTCGGGACAGCCTGCCGTGCTTCGTGGTCAAGGGGCGTGGCAAGAGCCGTGAGGTCGGCGCCGTGAAGTTCCGCTTCGATGGCTGGGGGCGCTATCGGGATCACCAGCTGGATGATGCCGCGGGGATCCAAGTCGCCGAGCGCATGCCCAAGCACTGGCTGCCGACGCTGGACGTGCAGGGTAAGCTCCAGCGCGTGGTGCTCGAGGGGGGCTCGATCGACGTCGACGGGGAGGGCACGATCTTCACCACTGAGCGCTGCCTGCTGCACGGTCAGCACTCGCGCAACGCGTGGCTGGATCGTCCAGGAACCGAGCAGGTGCTGAGTGATTTTTTGGGGGTGAGCAAGGTGCTCTGGCTGCCCGACGGGATCGCGGGGGACGACACGTCGGGCCACGTGGATGACTTCTGTCGCTTCGTGGCGCCGGGCAAGGTGGTGATGTGCGACACCAAAACCGCCACTCCCCGCGATTTGTGCGTCAGCCTCAAATTCTCGTGCCCATTGTGCAAAATCATCGCCAAAGAGTTGCATCATCAAAAATGTAATTACCCCAAAGGCAATTCCAACCAATAGATAATTACGCATCGTGAACATGGATTCACCCCTCCTCGTTTAGTTATCGCCTAAGCAAGATTGTACCCACGCTGAAAGTTTGTCTCTAGGTGGTTACAACTTGATGAAAAATTAGAACAGAACATGATCTTTTGCCTACGATTCTACCCCATC
>JAUILJ010000797.1 GCA_030433055.1 Polyangia bacterium | reverse complement strand
GGCGGGACCACGACGCCTACCGAGGGTCTCACTGATGCTCACGGCGGATCTGGTGCGGGCCACACGTCGCGGTGGTGAACTCAAGCTCAGCGGGCTCAGCGGGAAAAACCGTGAGCGGGCGCTGGAGATCGCGGAAGCGCTGCTCCAGGAGGCGAACGCGCAAGTGGGCCGCACCCGGGACGAGGTGAAGGACGCCGTCGGCCAGGTGTGGGTCGAGGGGCGGGAGAAGAAGCTGCTCGACGGCCTGAGCAAACTGGTGGACGACGCGTGCGATTTCGAGGTGGAGACGGAGATCGACCCCCTGGAGCTGCGGTCGCGTCTGTTCACGCTGGCGACGGAGCAGCGGCGGGGTCTACCGGCGGGGCAGATCTTCGACCGGCGTGAGGTGCTGCGCTCGATCGCAGAGCAGCTGGGGCTCAGCGAGGAGCGAGTCGAAGGCGCGCTGTTCGCAGACCTCAAGGGCGCTCATGTCTTGCGTCGGGTGGAGGTGATGAGTCCGGTCGCCCTGCTCGAGCGCTATGAGCTCTCGCAGCGTCAAGCGGTGCTCCTGAGGGCGGTGCGGGTGCGAGCGCGCGTGCGCTGTCGCTCGGCGTCTGACTACCGCCGCTTGTTCAACGCATTGAAATTTCGCCGGCTGTTGTTTCGCTTGCAGCCTGCGGACTCAGGTTACCTGATCGAGCTGGACGGTCCGTTTTCCTTGTTCGAGTCGGTCACCAAGTACGGCCTCAACCTGGCGCTCGCCCTCCCCGTGCTCGAGCAAGCGGAGGAGCTGGAGCTCGAAGCAGACCTGCGTTGGGGTAAGTCGCGGGAGCCGTTGCTCTTCCGCTATCAGCACCGCTCGACGGGCGCGCCCGACTGGGCCGACGAGGACGAGCTTTCCACGTTCGTCAAGAACTTCGAGAAATTGGGGTCCGGATGGACGGTTGCTCCAGCGGAGGTGCTCTTGGAGGTGCCTGGGCTGGGAGTGCTGGTGCCTGATCTGTGCTTCTCACCCCCAACGGGAAGTGAACCGGTCTACTTCGAGCTGTTGGGTTTCTGGAGTCGCGAAGCCGTATGGAAGCGCATCGAGCTGGCTCGCGCGGGTGCTGGAGCAAAGCTGCTCTTCGGCGTGAGCGAGCGCTTGCGGGTGAGCCGCGAGGTGCTGAGCGACCTGGACGACGCAGCGCTCTACGTCTTCAAGAGCGTCCTGAACGCCAAGGCCGTGCTGAGGTTGCTGGAAGGTTTCCTCCAGTGAATACAGCTTTGAATTCGAACGTAAGGTTACGGAAGGTTTGGGCCCTGTGGATCCCTTGGGGCTAACGTGGAGTCACCCTGGGGGCGACTGAATTTTCGCAAGGAAATCGGAGACAACAGGGCTGGCACTCACGTAACGGAGCAAAGGTCAGGCCTCCTCAGGCGCCGAAAGGCAACCGTAGATTGCGACATACGTCAGCGTTAGTACTGCCTTTCGCCCGTTTTCCCGTCGCGTAGACCCAGGGTTGCGCGTATATTCCCGGAGGTAGGCGTCCCTCCGCCTAGCCTCCCAACCCTCAGGTGGCTCTCGTCGAGCCTAGTGTGTAACCGCGGGGAAACGATCCGTGACTTCCGTGCTTGTCGTCGAAGATGAACCGACTGTCCGTCGGGCTGTCGCGCGTGCCTTCAGGGCCAGCGGCTGGGACGTCGCCCAGGCGGCGAGTCTGGCGGAGGCGTTGCAGCAGCTGGGCACTCCGGACCGGTTTCAGCCCCCGTTTGACTGCGCTGTGCTCGATCTGGAGCTGCCGGATGGCTCTGGATTGGATCTCGCACACGAGCTGCGGGACCGCGACCCCGGCATTCAGCTGGTGTTCTTCAGCGGTTCGGACGACCCAGAGCTGCTGACCGCGGCGTCTACGATGGCGCTCAGCGTGCACAAATCAGAGGGGATCCGCACGCTGGTGGAGCAACTGGTCGAGATCATGCGGCCCCCCATTCGCAGTCAGGCGTACAGCCTCGCGGGGGAAGAGCCCGAACGGAGCTCGGGCACCTAGCCTGGGCGAGTGGGTGGATTCAGGCGTGTAGGTACCGGCGCTCTAGTTCCTCGAGGCAAAGCCCCGCGAGGCTCAATCCGAGCCCCGCCCACCACAGCGTCACATACCAACTCATGCCTTGACCCTCCCCCCGATCCCTGAGCATAGGCGATCCAGTAGCGAAGCGGTACGGCCGCGCCGTTCGCGTTCTTGAGTTCCTCGGTCCAACGTAGCTTCGCATGCCGCCAGATCGGCGTGGGTGAAAGCCGACGAGCGGAAAGCCGTGTGAGGATTCGGGAAGCGCGGCACCATCCACACAGATGTGTAAGCCGAGGCTCCCGTTCGGGAAGCCTCCCCGTGCTCGAAGCCTCGTTGTGTCCGAGCCTGCGACGTAGGCGGATGTGTGCCTCGTCACCACCCATGGGTTGCCAGCGGAGCGGTTCGTCGCCAGGGGAGCGGTTCGTGGCCGGCTAGCTGGCTTGCAGGCAACCAGCGAGCTGGTTTGCGTGGGGGAGCCCTGGTCGGAGCGGGCTGGGGGGCCAGCAACCGTTCGAGCGCGCGGCTATCGGTTTCTCGAGCGGCGGCAACGGAGCTGGTGCCCAGGGACGGAATCGAACCGCCGACACGAGGATTTTCAATCCTCTGCTCTACCAACTGAGCTACCTGGGCCTGTGACCAGTAGTCACTGGGGACGCGGTTCTTAGCTCACCACCTGGCAGGGCTGCAACCGCTTAGCGATTTTTTTAATCGTTCTGGCAGCATAATGGCTCCTTCCGGCTCCGGCCCGGCGAGCCGAGCCACCCGAGAGGTCTCGCGGACGGTCAGCTGGGGTCGCGAAGCAGGTGCGGCTCGTCGGGCGCCCGCGCCACCGGCGCTTGGTCGCGCGGTCGGCTCCCGCACCCGCCTGCTAGCAACGCCGTCGGGTGGCGCTTCCATGCGGAAGTTCCGCGCTCGGGCCTGAAGGTGTGATCGCAAAGTCGCAGACCGTGGCCCGCCGCTGGCACGCTTAGGATCGATAGCCCTCGCGCTCGGCCCCTCCTGGACGGTGCAGTAGCCCCAGAACGCCCCTCACGTCCGGCTCGCGGCGTGCGCGTGTCCGCGCTTGGCTGCGGTGGCATGAGCATTGCTCTGTGGTCTGAGGCTCGGGTGGAGATTGGGCAAAAGGAGATCGGGCATGACCAAGCTGGGGTGGAAGCGGGGAGTTGCGTTCCGGGGGCTCACGGTGGCTGTGCTGGCAGCTGGCATGCACCTGGTGCTCGCGGGGGAGGCGGCGGCGTGTGGGGGTACGTTCTGTGACAACCCAGGTCCAATGCAACCACCGATGCCCGTGGACCAAACCGGGGAGAACGTCGTCTTCGTGATGCAGGACGGCGAAGTCGAGGCTCACATCCAGATCCAGTACTCGGGAGATCCAGAGCGCTTCGCGTGGCTGATTCCGGTCCCCGTCACTCCCGAGTTCGAGGTGGGCTCCCAGCAGCTCTTCGTCAACCTGCTCAACGCCAGCGTGCCGACTTTCGCTCTCACCACCCGCTTCGACGGTTGTGGCGGTGGAGGCTTCTCCTCCAGCAGCAGCGGCCCCGGCTGTGGTGTGTCTTCCAGCAACGATAGCGCGTCGGGCGGGGGCGTCTTCGATGGCTCCGACGACACCGAGTCTGACTCCGAGGTCGTGTCACGGCGCGAGAAGGTCGGCGTGTTCGATGTCAGCGTGCTCGAGGGGGCATCGCCAGACGATGTCGCGACCTGGCTCAGCGACAACGGCTACCTCAATGATGACCAGGCACCGCCCATCCTGCAGGACTACGCAGAGCGCAACTACGTGTTCGTCGCAGTGAAGTTGCAGTCGGGCGCCGGAGTCTCCGAGATCCATCCCCTGGTGATTCGGTATCCTGGATCGGAGCCCTGCGTGCCGCTCAAGCTGACGGCCATCGCCGCGTCAGAGGACATGGATGTGCGAGCGTTCTTCCTTGGGGATCGCCGGGTGGTGCCCACCAACTTCAAGCACGTGGAGCTGAATCAGCTCCAGCTCGACTGGTTGAACTTCGGCAGCAACTACAAGACGGTCGTCTCCAGGGCCGTAGACAGCCCCGTGGCCAATGGTCGCGCTTTCATCACGGAGTACGCTGGGCCGAGCAGTGTCGTCGATTCCTCGGGGATCGTGGACTCGCGCTGGGACAGCCAGGCGTTCGAGGGG
>JAUILJ010000796.1 GCA_030433055.1 Polyangia bacterium | reverse complement strand
ATCGGCTCGAGGCGTTCCAGGATCAAAGGCGCCGAGAGTTCCTGGCTGGGAGAGTTGTTGTCGACGTGGGTCGAGACGAACACCAGCTCGCTGTCGCTCAGCTTGTCCAGGAGCTTCGCCCAGACGACCAGCCGTGGTACCTGCCGGTCGGCGAACCCAATGGAACTCGGTTCATCCGGCGTCGGGCTCAGCCAGAACTCGCCGGAGTCGAGCACATCGAACCTTTCCGTGCGGTACAAGATCGAGGCATCTGGGTAGGTAAAATTGCTGTCCGTGGCCGCGTAGTAGACGGACGAGAAGCCATCCACCAGGGTCAGCATCTGATCGACCTCAGTGCCGAATGAGAGCTCTTGCAGGCCGTACAGGTCGGGGTCGTGACGTGAGAAGATGTCCTGAAAGTAGGCCTGACGATCGTCCCACGGGTCGTACTCGTTGCCTTTGCAAAACGAGCACAGCACGTTGTAGGTCATCACCTTGAAGGGCTTTGGCCCGGTCACCTCGGGCTGGGTGGCGTCGTCACCGCAGCCGACGCTGAGCAGCGCGAGGCTGGCCGAGGCAATCCAAAGCGGAACACGGGACCATCGCTGGAACATCGCCAGCCATCTTCCACCCCGAGTCATCCACATGGGAACGCCTTTTTCCGTGTGTGGATTCAATGACACTGAAACGAACACCCGTTCCAAGTGCGGGGTCCCGTGGATGGACTGCCGGTCGGGGACCGGGAGACTTTTTTCACGGGGGTGAGGGATCTTCGAATCGGACGCGCGTATGAAAGCCGCCTACCTCAAGGCACACTCCCCCACTTCCCGATACTCGATCGCCCGATCAGCCGAGCGGCTTGACAGCCCAGGCTCGCGCTCCTAGTCATCGCGGGCGTTTTTGAGACCAAGAGGCAATGGAAATGACTGTTCTCAGCTGGAAAAAGCTATCCCTTCGCGCTGGCAACGGCGCCCGTAAGATCGCAGCAGGTGTGCTGCTCACGAGCCTGATCTTTGGCACCGGCGCGGCGTGCGGCGGCGCGGGCGCTCCGGCGCAGGCGCCCGTGGACATGTCCTCGCTGAAGCCAGCCCCGGACTCCACAATCTTCATCCAGGTCGAGTCTGCTTCCCGAGAGGCCAACCCGTTCGCGGAGAACGTGCGTAGCCAACTGGTCGCGAGCTTCGCGGCCGCGGGCTACAAGCTGGTCGAGTCGAAGCAGGCTAACCCCGACGTGATCGCCCGCGTGACCGTGAGCGCCGTGGAAGAGACCTCGATGTTCCAGACCCAGGTCAACGGCCAGGTTCAGAAGAGCTACACCGTGACCCTCGCGACCTCACTGCTCTCTTCCTCGGACGCCGCGGTGATCGATCAAACGGAGAGCAGCTTCTCCGGAGAAGGCGGAAAGATCGACAAGAACGCCGTCGACCGCGTGGTGTTCAACCTCAACAAGTCCGGCAAGCTGGAGAAGTGGGCGAGCAGCGTCCAGGAAGGTATCCAGAAGGCCGAGGAAGATCTGTGGAAGGCCGGCAACGTCGAGGGCTGCACGAACGCCAAGACCAAGGAAGCCTGCGACGGCATCGAGACCTACCTGAAGAAGTACCCGACTGGAAAGCACGCCGCAGAGGCGCGCCAGGCGATCGAAGACGGCAAGGTCGCCTACCAGAAGGCTCAAGACGAGCAGCAGGCCGCCGACGCCGCTGAAAAGGAAGAGGCTGCCTGGAAGGCTGCCGTCGTGGACCAGTGCAAGAAGCCCACGAAGTCCTACGACTGCTCCGACGTCGAAGCCTACCTGCGCAAATATCCGACCGGAAAATACGCCGCGGAGGCCAAGACCGCGATGAAGGAATCCGAGAAGAAGCGTGAAGCGCTGAAGAAGAAGGAAGACGCGGTCAAGAAGAGCGCGAACCGCGCGGAGTGCATCAAGGACTGCCGGCGCTACTACGAGAAGTACTACGCTTACGAGATCCTCGCGAACCGCTGCATCCAGAACGAGTGCAACTGACGCGACCGAGCTAGGCGCTTCCCAGCGCCGAGGCTACCGAGGCCGGGGCTCCACCGTGAACAGCGGGGCGAGCATCCCGGCCTCGTCACATTTCGCGACTCAGCCGGCGACCCGCTCGACGTGAGCCTGGAGCGCACGCAGCCCGGCCGCAAACGCTTCGCTGGCCATGAACTCTGGCGTGGCCAGGCGCTGGATCACCCGGAGCTGGCTCTGAGGAGCCATGTGGGCGACCACCTCCATGAGCTCGGCCCACAGCCCAGCGCCGTGGGCAGCGCTGACCAGCCCGTGGAGCAGCTCAGCGGACTGATTCGCCGTGATATCGCCCAGGCGCCCACGGGTCTGCGGGAGAACGTGGGACATCAGCGCGATCGCCTCGGGCCAGAGAGCCTCGCGCTGGGCCGCCCGGAGCAGCCGCTCGAGGCGCTGATCGTCGAGCAACCCGATGAGCATGTCGAGCTGCGCCTTTTCCTCGACGAAGAAGCCGATGCGCAGAAGGTCCGTCTCGTCCTCGATCGCTGCCATCATCCGTGACAGCACGCTCTCCTCGAGCACGTCCACGAAGCGCGCCATGCAGATGTACTCGTGCCGGCGCAGCAACTCGAGCCCTACGTCGCGCACACCGTCTGCGCTGATGCCCCGGATCACTTCGCGAGAGCGCTCAGGGTCGAGGTGGAGACAAACTTCCCCGAGGAAGTCGATGGGCAACACCGCGGACATCCGAGCGGCTCGCTCGGGCTCCATCTCGCTGGCTACGCGCCCCGCCAGTTCCGGCCCTACCAGGCTGGTCGTGAAGCGCACCAGCAAGGGGATGGGGAGCAGCCTGCTCAGCTTCGCCAGGCGCCGGAAGGTCTCGCGCCCATCATCGAACAGCGTGTGGGTCGCGAGCCGTCGGAACTCGCGCAGAGAACTCAACGACGCGCCCTCGAGAAACGCCAGCTCAGCGGGCGCCACCGCGAGCACTCTCGAGAGCTTCGTCAGCTCCGCCTGACGATCCATCGTGTCCATTACAGAAGTATCTTCCGCACGGTACCGCGGAACACCGTCGGTACACCGCGCAGGATCTTCTCGATCGCGGCGATCAGGTGCTCGTGCTGGCGCTGCCGGGCGCCCTGCCACAGTTCGACCAGCTGCGACCGCTGCGCCTCAGGCAACTCTGAAAGCAACCGGGGAGCGTGCTCCAGATCGTGATAGCTCACGGCCCACTGCTACCACCCCGGAACCAACGAAGGCCGCGTAAAAACACCGCGCCCTCAAACGCACGGGCTTTGGCATCAAAAGCGCAACCAACTCACGTTCGATACCGCGAGAATCCACCTCGAGCCACCTGCGCCAAACTGTGCCCACCGGCTCAAAGCCGCGGATCCTGGCCAAACCAGCCGATTTCCATCAGTTGGCACCCTGCTTGCCTCTGTCTCGAGCATGCAACGCGCTTCCTTCCTTGGTCTGGTCGTCTGTCTCCCTCTGGCATGCGTCGCCTGTGGCGAACCCTCGAATGACGCCGGAGGTTCCGCTGGCTCCGCTGGCTCCGCTGGCTCCGCTGGTTCCGCGGGGCACAGCGCTGGCGGAACGTCCGGCGGTGGAGGAGGCGCAGGGGTGGACTTCGCCGAGCTCACCGCTTGCGCGCAGCCTCCGGCTTGTGCCGCCACGGCGAGCTTCGATGACGGCGGCGGGGAGCTGACACTGACCGGCCTCGAGTGCCTGCTGACGGCGCTGAAGGACCGCACCCCGGGCGCATACACCCTGGGACGCACTACCGAGGACGGGGGCGGTTCGGGATCCCATCAGGACGTGTTGATCGTGGCGGAAGACGGCAAGGTGATCCACGCTTCGAAGCACCGGGTGTACGTCGCGACCACCGATCCTCCGACGGACATCGACGAGACCACGCCAGTGCAGAGCTGTGAGCTCAAGCCAAGCAGCTACTTCCAGAGTTGCCTGGACGCCATCGCCGCAGATCCCCAAGGTAGCGCGGCAGCGGAATGCGCCCAGGTCTACGCGGTTTGGGACCCCACGCCGCTCCCATTCTTCGAGAGCTGCACAGAAACCAGCTACGAGTGCAGCGCGACCGACCTCCAGCATCTGCTGGCCTGCTCGGCGCTCGATCTCACCGCAGGGGTGCCCGAGGACGCAAAAGACCAGGCAGGGATCGCCCAGGTGCGGGAGCTGCTGATCGCCCTCCGTGATCGGACTCCAGGAAGC
>JAUILJ010000795.1 GCA_030433055.1 Polyangia bacterium | reverse complement strand
CTTGGGCTTGCCGGTGGTACCGCTGGTGTAGAGGATGACCGCTGGCAGGCTGTCCTCCGGAAGCGGATCCGTGGGGAACAAATCGTCATGGGCGCGCAGGCTCTCGATGTCGAGCAGCGGTACGTCACCCAGGGGCTCACCGCGCGCCTCCAGCTCTGCGCGCATGTCGGCGGAGACGATGATGGCCTGGGCGCGGGAAGTCTCGACGAACCACTGCTGCTCCAGCGGCGGATGCAAGGGGCTCAGCGGTACCGCGATCGCGCCTGCCAGCGTGATGCCAAAGAACGCCTCGACCCAGCCGCTGCCTTGAGCGACGAGCATGGCCACGCGGGGTTGTCCTGCGTCCGTCGGGGCCGACCCAGCACGGGGCCCTGCGAAGCCTTGCTCTGCCAACGCAGCTGCCACACGGCGTACCCTCTCCCCCAACGATCCGAAATCCACGGATTCGGCTTCGTCCACGATCGCCAGGCGGCGATTGTCGGGCTGCGCGGCGGCAAAGAAGCGTTGCAGGAGGCGGCTCGCTTGGGGATCGCTCATCACGGGGTCGGGCGTAGCTCAAGCTGCCGACTGTGCCAAAGCAACATTTCCAGCGTCCCGATTTCTCGCAGCCACGGTTGGTTGTGGGGCCCGGGCGCCTCGCGCAACACGTGGGGCACGCCGAGTTTCGTGAGGCGCTGGGACAGCGCGCGATTGGCCTGGAGATAGGGGTCCCCGCTCGACGTCTCGAAGTGCAACGCCCGCGGGCCGTAGTCGCCGATCAGCTCCGCGATGCGCTCTGCGTAGAGCCGGCCCTGGGGCACACCATATGCGCTCTGCACGCCGCCATAGCTGCCGAACAGCATGGGCTTGCGCAGGAAGACTTCCATGCCGACGTAGCCCCCCAGGGAGCAGCCGTCGAGCCCGGTGTGCAAGAAGTGGGGGCTCGCCGGAAATTGTTTCCGCACGGCTGGAAGCAGCGTGCTCTCGATCCAGTCGGCGTAGCGATCGAGGGTGCGCGCAGCGGGCTGAAGTTTGTATGGGTTGGGAGTCACGGGGCAGACCAGGATCAGATCCCTGAACGCACGCCCCGCGAGGCTCTGGTTCAACTCCTCCAAGCGTGTATCCGTGAGGTATCGGAGCTTGCTCAAGGTGCGGGCGATGGGCGCGCGCCTGAGGCGCTCGTAGCTGGTCACCAGCCCGTAGCGCTCTCCCCAGGCGTGGATCCCCAATAGCTCGTTGCCGGTCTCTCCGAGGCCGTGGAGCAGCACCAGCAGCGGCAACGGATGCGCCGGTAGCGGCTTCGGCGTCAGCACCAGCGCGCGGCGCGCGAGGCGCGAGTCGCCGGGGAGTTTCAGATCGTGGATATCGAGCAGCTCGGACGCCGGAGTCTCAGCCTGGCTCTGGCTGGCGATGCTGAGGGGCGCGAATGCGGCTCCTGCTCCGAGCAGCAGGTCCCGGCGAGTCAGGGCGAGGCTTCGCGTCGTTCTGCGGCGCATCCACCCGGTTTAGCACGCTCGGGGTCACGGATTTCCGGCGCCTGGCGCTGCCCCAGCGCTTCCTGCGCCTGGCACCGCGCGGGTTTGCTAGGCTGCTGGGCTAGATGTCTCGTGTTCCCTTCATCAAGAACCTGATGACGCCGTTCCCGTACACCATCGAGGGCTCGGCCTCGCTCGAAGAGGCGGAGCAGATGTTCGAGAAGCACGACATCAGTCACTTGCCGGTGGCTCACGGAGGCAAGCTCTCGGGAGTGCTCACCCAGAGCGACTTGCTGCGAGCGCAAGCGGAGGGCGTGAGCGGCGAGCTGAGTGTCGCCGATGTAGCGGTCAGTGACCCTTACATGGCGGACCTGCACACGCGCGCTGATGAAGTGCTCCACGAGATGAGTCTGCGGCACATCGACTCGGTGCTCGTCACCCGTGAGGGCAAGCTCGCCGGGATCTACACCGCGAGCGACGCCATGCGCGATTTTGCCGAGCACCTCGCGGCGCAGGACCCTCCCAACACCGTCGCGTGAGCCGCGCGTTCGGGTGCGGCAGCGTTCACAGGTTGTCGGGCATCGAAACCTGGCGCTCTTGCTTCTCCACGCGCTTGGCGATGGCTTCCACCAGCGCGAGGTACTCCTCGCTGCTCACCGCGTCGCCGTTCGGCTTCGCGTTCTCGTAGTAGACCGCGTACATCTGCGTCTTGCGCGGCGGGATGAGCTTGATGCTGTCGATACGAGACACGAACACGCGTAGCGTCTGCCCGGCGCGACCCAGCTCGATCTCGATGCGCTTGAGGCGGGGGCCGCGCACCGCGACCACCTGGAAGTCCTGCACCTTGTCCCCGACTTTCAGGCCGTCGAGCAGCGCGGTCGCTTCCTCGGTGACGACGACCTGAGCGCTGTCTTCGGCGCGCTGCTTGCGCGCGTCCGTGATGCTCTGGGCGCCGTGTTCTCGGAGATCTTTCACATACGGATAAACGATGAAGACAGCGAGCAGCAGCGTGATCAGGACGGGGATGCCGGCTCCCTTGAGGTCGAGCGAAGTGCGCTTCTCTGCCTGCGCCTCGGGTTGGGGGGGAGACGCGCTGGCGTCGCTCTCGGGTTCAGCGGCAGGTTCCGTTTGAGCCTCTGGCTCTGCGCTCTCCGTGCCTTCAGTCTTTTCTGGCTCGCTCATGTTCTTCCTGGGCGTGAGCGATGACTTCAGCCGGGGCGGCTCTCACGCCGAGCATCCAGCTGCCTAGCGCAGCCAGCAGGCAGCCACCAGCCACCACGATGATCGGGATCGACTTGGAGTCGTCGGCTTGCTCGCCAGCGAAGCGCGCGGCGAACAACACGGACCCGTTGTAGACCATGTGCGCCAGCATCGAAGGGAGCACCGAGCCGGTGCGCAAGCGGATCCAGCCAAAGCCGAGGCCCAGAATGATGGTGCCGACGCTCTGCACGAGATCGAGGTGCACGACGCCGAACAGGACGCTCGGGACGATCCACGCTACCCAGCGCCACGGCGTGAGCAGGCGCGTGACGAAGCCGCGGAACAGCGCTTCCTCGAACAGGCCGGGCAGCACTGCGACACAGAAGACCAACCCAGCGAAGGCGCCGGGGGACGCGCCCGTCGCGATGCGGATCACTTCCTCCGAGGCGGTGTCCACGTCGAACGCGCGCTGCACGGCCAGCGCGACACCCATCGCGAGCGGCGTCGTGCCGAACACCACGAGCAGCGCGCCCAGGAAGGATGCGATGGTCGGCTGGCCTATGGGGAAGCACTGACGAAAGGCTTCGCGAGTGGTGAGCCCCTGGTAGCGCCGCCAAAAGCGAGCGCCTCCAAGCGCGACCAGGGCGACGGAGTTTTGCGTGAGCGCCGCGCCAATCATCAGCCACGCGGGTGTCTTGACCGCTTCCTGGACGTCTACCTTGCTGAGGATTGCACCCAGACCCAGCAGCGAGATCGTCGCTACCATGGCTCCAACCGTGATGAACGCAGTGGCGCAGGCCAGAAGCAGGTGGATCCCAAGTTGGGGCGCTGGAGAAGTACTGCTCGTCACGGAGGTTTCAGTCGGTCCCGGCGTAAACCGTAGAGGGTTCGTGCCTTTTGGGCCCGAACCGCCTGAAGTTGCAACAACTTGCCACGGTGGCCCGCTTCCTTGGACGATTGGCGAGCTCCCGAATGGCGAATCAGCTGGCTTGGGTTATCGTCTGACCCGGGAGCGAGGTAAGCATGCTTTTGAAGTCGGGCACGATAGTCTTTTTTGCTGGTCTGGTTGGGTACGTGGCGCTCCTCGGGGCTTGCTCGGACTCCAAGTCCAGCAGCAGCTCCCTCAAGACCCGTGAGGGGTTCTGCGGGGCCTGGGCGAAAGCCGCGTGCAACGACAGCGTGGTCAGCGCTTGCTCCGGCGAGGGCGCCGACGCTGCTGATTGCAAGACGACCCAGGAGGCGGCTTGTCTGAGCGCTGTGGGCGAGGCGTATGACGCGACCAACGCAAAGGGCTGCGTGGACGCGGTGAAGTCCGCGTACAAGGACGCCAAGCTAAGCCGCGCCGATGTCGACGTCCTCGAGCTGAAGAGCGGCCCGTGCGCCGAGCTCTTCGTAGGCTCGAAAGACAAAGGCGACGCGTGCGATTCGAATGCCGAGTGCGACACGGTCAGCGGCTACCGCTGTATCGGGGAGTCTCCCACCTGCCAAATCCCTGAGGAAATTGGTGGCGGTGGCAAGTGTAGTGACCCGG
>JAUILJ010000794.1 GCA_030433055.1 Polyangia bacterium | reverse complement strand
TGGTCGTCGTGGAAGAACACCGGGTGCGTGTCCGCGTGTGTGAACCCGGCGACCTACCCCGTGCGATCGATGCCGCACTCGAAGGCCTCGGCGGGCAGTGTTTCCACTCTGGAACTGCGCTGGTGGACCAGCCCGAGCTGCCGCTGGAGCTGAGAGCTCACGCCGTGCGCCTCAACGCTTGGCTGGGTGAATACCCCGAAGGGGAGCTCGGCCGAGCGGCAGGGCTCAACGAAGCCCAGGTCGGGTTTCTTCAGGAGCTAGAACTCCTGGCCGAGATGGGACGACACTTCCAGTGGCAGGAGGTCCTGCCCGTGGTGAGCGGATTCTTCGAGCGGCGCGAGGCCGTCGCGATGCCCATGGCGGTCGGGGACGCACCCCGCAGCTATGCCGGCCTGGCGACACTCGAGCGCGCCAGCCTCCGCCTCCCCGACGCAAAACACCTGACTCGGGTACGAGCCATCGGGCTCTACTAGAAGCCCACACCGAGCTCGAGAGTTTGGGGGGGAGACGCCTCAATCCACGCCGGTGCACTCCACGAGGCGGCTACTTGAGAATGGCTACCTTATCCCCGCGGATTTCAAGCGCCTGATTTGGGCCGCCGTAGTACTCCGCCAGCCCCACGTCGATACGCCAGACCTTGCCGTCACACGCCTGAGTCACGCCCTTGCTCTGGACGGTGTGCCCCACGACCATCCGCTTCAACTTCAAGCGGTCGAGCACTTCACCGAGGCGCTTGCAGTCGGCTTTGCCGCTCTCAGGGTCAGAGTAATCCCTGGACCACACGGGCGCGTCGTCTTTGGCGATGATCGCCGGAGGCGATGAGCGCTTTCCTACCAGCCAGTCGCGCACTTCTTCGTTCAAGCGGCCCAGGCCATAGTCCACGTGCTCCGGGAGCACGCCCCCGTGAACGAACAGCGACTCGCCGACTATCACGACCGTGTTGCGTTTTGCGAGCAACGCGGCGTACTTCCCTCCGGGCAGCAGAGCGCGGGCCCGCCCCTGAGCTGACTCAGGGAAGCGACCAATCACCGACTCGGGGACTCCGCTCTCTTCAACGTCAGCGAAGGCCTTGAAGCCGCCCTGGGTGACGTAGCGAAAGTCGGCCATGGCGTTCATCGTCTCGTGATTGCCCAGGAGCACATGAAAGGCGCCGCCCGCCTTCATCGCTTCCTCGCGGAGACTCTCGAAGTAGTCGAGGATCTTGCGATCGTCGTCGCCGCGGTCCAGCTGATCTCCGGTCTGAACGACGACGAGCTTACCCGCCTTCCAGTGCCCGGCGTCGTCCACCACCTGCGCCAGCTGCAGCACCTTGCGCGTCGCTGCGAGGTCCCCATGAACGTCGCCGAACGCGACCAAGCGCTCCGGCGCCGGGAAGCGAAAGGGCTTGCTGGGGGTGATGTCTGCGCGAGCGGTACTTTGCGCGGTCGCTTCGGTCTTCGGCTTGGGTTCGGGGGCGACCTTCGACTTCGGCTCCGGCTGCTTGTCGCAGCCAACTACCCCCAGGAGCGCGGCAAGCATCAGCGCTGGTGCCGTGAGCGTTCGCATCCCGCACTCCTTACCGCGACGCGCCGGAAATGTCCTGCTCAGCGCCAAATCAGGTGCACCTCGACGCGCGGCCGGCTCCCGCAGACGTCCTCGGCAGCGCGGCGCAAGACCCTCGCGAGCTCTCCTTCCACCTCGCTCGCCCGACGCTCTCGATTGCCCTTCGAGAGGCTCTTCAACGCTCGCTCGAGGTCCTTGCCGACGCGCCTCAGCACCGCTTCCTCACCATCGAGCCCCGGTAGGCCCCGACTGCTCACGGCGGGCGCTGCGAGCGTGCGCAAGCGGTCGTCGATCACGAGGCTTGCGAAGATCACGCCGCCGCGACCCAGCTCGCGCCGACGCCGCAGACTCTCAGCGTCGAGTGCTCTCCCCCCATACCCTACGGAAATCGACCCCGCAGGAAAATCTACGTCGCGCTCCAGGCTGCTCTCGGTGAGCAGCGCGGAGCTGCCGTTCTCGATCACGAGGCGTTGCTCGATGCCAAGCTCGCGCGCAAGCTCCGCATGACGGGTCAGGTGGTGCAACGTGCCGTGCACCGGCATGAACGCCTGTGGCTGGAGCAGCCCAATCAGCTCGGCCTGCTCCTCCCGCGCGGCATGACCGCTCGCGTGGATTTGCTTGTCGGTGTGGCGGTTCACCAGGTCCACCCCGAGACGCAAGAAGTCGTCGTGCAACCGCGAGACCTCACGCTCGTTGCCCGGAATCACTCGACTGCTCAAGATCACCCGGTCGCGAGGCGAGAGCTTGAGCTGGTGATGCTCGCCCCGCGCGAGTCGATACAAGGACGAACCAGGTTCCGCCTGGGTGCCCCCAGCCAGTACCAACAGCTCATCCCTGGGGAAAGTCTGGACCTGCTCAGGCCCGATCCGCAGATCGCTCGGCCAGTCGAGGCGGCCCAGTGACAACGCTACGTCCACCTGGGTGATCAGGCTGCGCCCCAGCAAGCAGATGCGACGTCGTCGCTCCCGGGCGATACGTCCGATCGTGATCAGGCGTTGAATGTTCGAAGCGAACAGGCCGATCACGACGCGCTCGCGGGCAGTCTTGATCTGGGCGTCCAGGCTCTCGGCGACCTCTGCTTCGCTGAGTGTATGCCCGACCGTGTCGATATTCGTGCTGTCGCTCAGCAGCAGGCGAACGCCCCGCTTGCCCAGACCGGCCAAGCCCTCCACGTCAGTCAGCTCACCGTCGGAGGGCGCGGGGTCGAGCTTGAAGTCACCGGAGTGGACCACCAGCCCGGCATCGGTCTCGATGGCGAGGGAGGTCGCGTCGCAGATGCTGTGAGTCACCCGGAACGACTCCACGCAGAACGGACCGATGTCGTAGCGCTTCCTCACTTCCGTGGGGATTAGTTCCAGAGAGCTTTCGTCGAAATCGTGTTCGCGCAACCTGCGCATCGCCATCGCCAGCGCGTGAGGCGGCCCCCAAACGGGGACATTCGAGTGGCGCAACAGGTACGGCAGCGCACCGATGTGGTCTTCGTGCCCGTGGGTGAGGAACACGCCAAGCAGACGACGTTGCTTTCCCCCGGAGCGCAGCCAGCCGAAGTCGGGGTGGATGACATCGACGCCGTAGTCGCCCTCCGGAAAACACGTTCCGCAGTCGATCAGCAGCACGCCTTCTGGCGCCTGGAGCGCGAGGCAATTCATACCCACCTGGCCGAGGCCACCGAGGGGAAGGAGGCGAAGCTCGCCCTGGACTAGTTCACGCATGCGCTCTCCGTCACCATAACCCAAGCGCCAGGCGTTGGTCAGCAGACGAGCGCGGCGGAAGCTGCTAGGAAATGCCCATGAGCGTCGAACGCGTCGGGCTCGAAGAGGCCCTGGCAGCACTGGCTGACGGATATCGCTACCTCGACGTGCGAAGCAGCATCGAGTTCGCCGCTGGCCACCCGCCCGCTGCCTACAACATCCCGGTGATGCACGCTGGGGAAGCCGGCTTCGCTCCCAACCGCGACTTCATACGCGTGGCCACAGCAACGTTTCCGCTCGATACGCCGCTGCTGGTGGCGTGTCAGGCGGGCGGCAGGTCGCAGGTCGCCGTCAAACAGCTCGAGGCGGCGGGCTTCGAGCGGCTCATGGAACTCCGCACCGGATTCGACGGCTGCCGTGATGCGTTCGGCCGCCGCGAAGCGGGCTGGGGACGTGCGGGTCAAGCGGTCGAAACCGGAGACGGCGGCGCGCGAGGCTACGACGCGCTGCTCGCCGGAGCGCGCGAGTAACCTCGCGGAAACGCTCTTCTCAGCGCGCCGGCTGCTGAAGCTTGGCGGCTCGCTCGTAGTCCTTCGCTGCCTTGTCGATGAGGGCAAAGTCGCGCGCTGCCTTCTCCGCTTCCGCGACCAGAAATGCCGTGAAGAGCGTCAGTCCCCAGATCCCGACGTCCCGGCGCCGAAATGGATAGCGCGTGCCGCGCACAGTTTCGATGGTGGCACGCTCGCCCTGGATCTCGACCTTGGCGATGGCGCTCAGGTCCTTTCGCAGTCGGCCCACCCACCCAAGCTCGCGGGCGAAGATCGCGAACACGTCCTTGCCATCTGGCGCAGCAGCCAGCTGTTCGTAGCGCTTGGCCAGGCGCGTCTTCTCGGGCTCTGGATACGCCGCGATCACGCGTTCCCGAGCTTTGCGCTTGTAGTCGCGCAGGGTGTA
>JAUILJ010000793.1 GCA_030433055.1 Polyangia bacterium | reverse complement strand
GCTCACACAGGTGAGGGACGGCGGTCTCGAGGTGCTTGATGCCGTGATCGAGCTGCGCGACCCAGCCGCTGATCTCCTGACCCAGGGTGAGGGGAGTCGCATCCTGCAGGTGGGTGCGACCGATCTTGACGACGTCGTTGAACGCCTTTGATTTTTCCGCAAGGCAATCTCTCAGGCGCTTGAGCGACGGCAGTACGTGTGCGCGCACTGCTTCGGTCGCCGCGACGGCCATCGCCGAGGGGAAGACGTCGTTCGACGACTGACCTCGGTTCACGTGGTCGTTGGGGTGAATCAGGCGCTCCTGGCCACGCTGCCCGCCAAGGATCTCGCTGCCGCGATTCGCGAGTACCTCGTTCATGTTCATGTTCGACTGGGTGCCGCTGCCGGTTTGCCACACCACCAGCGGGAACTCGTCGTTGTGCTTGCCAGCGATGACTTCGTCCGCTGCTTGCACGATGGCGCCCGCGAGTTTGCCGTCGACGGTGCCGAGATCTTGATTGACCAGCGCGGCGGCTTTCTTCACCTGCGCCAGTGCGCGAACGAGCTCCAGGGGCATGCGCTCACCGGAGATCTTGAAGTTCGTCAAACTGCGTTGCGTCTGCGCACCCCAGAGCTTGTCTGCAGGTACCTCGACGTCGCCCATCGTGTCTTTTTCGATGCGTACGGTCATGGCGCCGGGAGCATGCCCCAAGGCGTGCGGCTGGTCACCTCGAAGCGCAAGGAACTGCCGGCATTCGTTCAAGTGTTCGAGTGTTTGGGGGTGAGATGCGCCAGGTGCCCCCACAGCCCACTGAACGTCCTGCAGCCCCTGCCAGATTTTCGCGCGCCGGATCAAGATCCTCGCGTTGTAGGGCGCTCGTTTGACCCTTTCGTTCCAGGCCGTTACCACTGGTCGTGATGCGCCCTGATCACGCCTCCACTGCGCCCGAAGCTCGCGGCGCCTCGCCTCAGAACCCACGTTCGAAGCTCAGCCGGGGCCTCGCGCGGCGCAGCCTGGCTTGCCTCGTGAGCCTCTTGTGCGGGCTGCTGGCCAGCGAGGCTTGGGCCGGCGACGAGAAGAAGCAGCCTGAGGCCCCCGCCGCCAAGAGTGAGGATGGCAAAGGCGAAGCCAAGTCGGAGCCCAAGAGCGACGAGAAGGAGCCGGGCCCCGGCGCGGGCGCAGGTCAGCGCCGTATCGACCCCGCCGAGAAGCCGGACGCGAAGGCAGCTGCGAAGGCGGACGCAGGGGCCGAAGTCAAAGGCGACGCCGCCCAGCCAAAGCCCGATCAGGCAGACCGCGGCGCAAAGACTCATCAGCGTGGTCGAGCGCCCCGCAAGCCCAACCCCAAGCTACCGGACGACGCGCCGCGCTCTGAAGCGAACCCGGCGGTGCGCCGCGCCATCGCAGAGGGGCCGATCGACGAAGAGGCGGAGATCGATGACGACGAGCTGCGCGCCCTGGTGGACGCGGATCGGGTGTTGTTCCCCCGGCCGCTCGTCGGCGCCACTCCTGGCTGGACCTGGGGTTTGCCCCAGAAGACGGCGCCGCGCGCCGGCGGCAGCGGCTTGCCTCCTCAGGGGGGCCTGGCCGCACCGAAGAAGGCCACTGATCAGGCGAAGCGGGCGGCGTGGCTGCGCCAGCTCACGATGCCCAACTTCGACGTGCGCCTCGACCCGCGGGTGGTGAAGTACCTGGAGTTCTACAAGAGCAACTCACGGGGTCAGGCTATCGCGCGCGTCTGGGCGAAGAAGAGCGGCCGTTTCGCGCCAGCGATTCAGGCCGAGCTCGCCAAGGCGGGCATGCCCACGGACTTGGTGTGGCTGTCGTTGATCGAGAGCGGTCACAACCCGACCATCTATTCCAGCGCGGGCGCGGCGGGCTTGTGGCAGTTCATTCCTGATTCCGGGCGGATCTATGGGCTGACCGTCGACCGCTGGGTCGACGAGCGCCTCGATCCGCAGCGCGCAACCGACGCAGCCATCAAGTACCTCTCGGATCTGCACAAGCGCTTCGGCAACTGGGAGCTCGCCATGGCCGCCTACAACATGGGCCACGGCGGGCTCTCCCGCGCCATCCGCAAGTACAACACGAACGACTACTGGGAACTCTCCCGCTATGAAGCGGGGATTCCGTGGGAGACGACGCTCTACGTTCCGAAGATCGCTGCCATCGCGATCGTGATGAACAACAAGCGGGTGTTCGGGCTCGAAGACGTCAAGCCCGACCCCGCCGAGAGCTTCGACACGGTGAGCGTGCCAGCCGGGGTCAGCCTAGAGCAGCTGGCAGCGGCCGCGGGCGTACCCAAGAAGCGCATCGAGGAGCTGAACCCGCACTACCTCGCAGGGCGCGTGCCGCCTGCCGGCGGGGAGAAGTCGCCGGCTACATGGCGCGTTCATGTTCCGCGTGGAGAAGGTGCTCGCGCGCGCCAGGGCATGGCGAAGATCTCGAAGATCGACTCCAAGCTCGAACCCTACGTCGTGCGCTTTGGCGACACCGTGGAGGAAATCGCCGCGGAGCACCCCGGCAGCGAGTACGCCTTGCGCAAGCTGAACTCGATTGGCCGCAGTGAGCGCCTGGACGCGGGGACCGTCCTGCTGGTGAGGAAGGGCAGCGTGCCGCCCAAGCCGAAGGGCGACCCCGACGTGGCCGTCGTTCCACCGCGTCCGTTCAACTACAAGAGCCGCAAGCGAGTCTTCTACCGCACACTCTCCGGCGACAGCGTCGAAGCAGTGGCCTCCCATTTCGAGGTGACCCGCGCGGAAGTGATCGCCTGGAATGGGCTGGATACCAGCGCACGGCTACTGAGCGGCATGGTGCTGCAGTTGTTCGTGAAGCCGGCGTTCGACCTCGGCCGAGTGCGCCTGGTGGATGCGCCTACGGTCCTCGTGGCAGGCAGCGAAGAGTTCTTCGAACATTTCGAGGCCAAGAACGGGCGCAAGCGCATCCGCGTGAAGGTCCTCGCAGGCGACTCCCTGTGGAAAATTGCCAAGCGCTACGGAATGAGCGTCGGTATGATGGAGCGCATCAACCGCCTGTCGCGCAACAAGAAGCTCCAGGTGGGCGAGACGCTGATCGTCTATGCGAAGGCTGTGGACAAGGCGACGGACGAGAAGGAAGAAGGCGACTCGAAGCGTGAGGCGCTGCCAGAAGTGAAGCCACCGGCGCCCGATAGCCTGCCGGGTGGCGCGAAAAGCACAGCCAAATAGCCTGCCTCCGACTTGCGCCACCGCGTCCCTCGGTGCTTCCATCCCCCGGAAGTGCCGAGTGTCCTCGAACCCTACTTCGCGCCCCCAGCCAGCCTGCCGTTCGCGGCGGGCGAGAGCCCTTTTCGCCAGAAGGGGAGCGCCTGGCTCGGGGACCTGGAGTACCTCTCAGGAGTAGTTCCCGGAGGAATCGAAGGATTGAAGGCGAGCCTCGAGCCATCGCTCCGTGCCTTCGTTTCAACGCCGTTCCGCGCGTCGGAGTGGTACGACGTATTCCCTAACCCCCTGATGATGATGGCGGCGGCGCGCCTACGTCGGATGCCCTTCATCGAGCACCAGCGCGATGTCGGTCGCTGGCACGCGAAGCGAGGCTTCGGCGGCATCTATCGTGCACTCCTGCGCTTCGTTTCGAATCAGAATGTCGCACTCTGGGGGCCGCGGGTCAGTGGGCTCTACCACGAGTTCGGTCGCTTCGAGACGCGAGTCTCCGGCCCGAAAGAAGTGCAGGGGGTGCGCCGGGGAGTTCCGCGCGGATTAGTCCAGTGGCTGGCGGTGACCAGCGCCGCGTTTACAGAAGAGGCGCTTTGCCTAGCTGGCGCCAGCGTCGCCAAGGCAGAGTTTACGCGCGCGACACAGGTCGGGAGCGAAGCGGGCCAGGCGCTCTTCGACCTCGACGTCGTGATCACCTGGATCTGACCAAGCTCGCGTGGGTTCCCCAGGGTTTGGGGGTGAGGAGCCACGTGCGGTGGCTCAGGGTTTGGCTTTGCCCTTGCCTGGCTTCTCGATGGGGTTGCCCTGGTCGTCGAGGTAGATCTCCTCGTCCTGCTCGTCGTCCAGATCCTCGACCTCGCCCGGCTGCTTCGCGTCCGGGTCGACGTCAGGCTGGATGCCTGGCTTCGGCTTCAGGCGGAAGGTCCCGCTGCCCTCAGGCGGCTCGGTGGGTGACTTCTTCTCCGAGTCGAACTGGTAGGTGAGTCCGATGCCCAGCACCAGGGCGCTGGCCTCGTAGTG
>JAUILJ010000792.1 GCA_030433055.1 Polyangia bacterium | reverse complement strand
GCGCGGTTGGACGCCGGCGGGAGTTCTCGGTGAGCGGCTTCAGGATCGGGCTCTCTCTCGCACGCACACGGCTCTCCAGCTGGAGCTCCCTCGGCGTACTCGGGCTCGGCATCGGGGTGACTGCCCTCGGTTCGCTGCTGTTCCGACGCCAGGCCGATGGGCTCGAGCTGAGCTTGCTCGGCCTCGGCTTCGGGCTGGTCATGCCGTTCGGGGCGTTGTCGCTGAGCCGCCGCGCGTTTGCGTCCAGTTCCTTGATCGAGAGCGTTGCTGAGCCTTCACGCTGGGGCGCCGATCGAAGGTCTGCCGTGCTGGGCCTGTGGTTTGGACTCGCGCTGACCCTCGCGGCCTGGTTTGGGCTCCTCGCAGTCGAGTCGGTCCTGCTCGGTGGAGGAACGGTCCTCGACGGCGCGCGCTCCGCAGGGATCGGTGTACAGGCCGGGCTCGCCTACGCTTGCTACCTGACGGCGGCCTCTGGTTTCGGCAAACGAGGCCATGCCCGGGTCTGGTTCACGGGGGCGGACTGGCTGCTGGGCGCCACGACAGGCGCGCTCGCGCTTCCATTTCCACGGGCACATGTCGCCAACTTGCTCGGGGCCACGCCGCCCGCCAACCTGCCACAGCTGGGAAGTGGCCTACTTCTCGCAGGGCTGAGCGTGGCGTGCTTGGGCATCTCTCGCTGGCGGCTTCCAGGCTGAGGTTTGAAGAGGAAAGCGTACCCAGCCGGTAGCGTGAAGGTTCGCTTGTACTAGTCTCCGCCTCGTGCGGTCCGTGGTGTTTCGCTTCGAGTCGCTTGATCAGCTTGCACACCAGCTCGAGCTGAGCGGCGATGATCAGGATCTCGATCTGCCGCCAGGCGAGCGGTTTCGCGAGGGTGAGTGGGTGTTGGCGCACTTCTGCGTGGGCGAGGAGTCGACCTCTGTCGCCGCGTGCGTCGCCGACCGTGGCGCCGGTGTTCGCCTGGCCTTCGAGGACCGGGACTGGGTCCATCTGCTCGACTTCACTCAGGAAGAGGACAGCCGCGCGAGTCTGCCTCCCCCGAGCGTGCCCGCGAATCGCATTTCCTATGTGGAAAATGTACCGCCGAACACCCGCGTGCTTTTGGTCGATGACGATCAGGACCTGCAACGGGTGGTCGGCGCGCTGCTCGTCCACGCTGGCTACGAGACGAAGACCGCATCCAGCGCCGAGCAGGCGCTCGACGTGTTGCGCACGCAGCACTTCGATCTGATGGTGCTCGACTGGAACCTCCCCGGCATGACCGGCCTGCAGCTGTGCATGCGCCTGCGCCAGATTGGGACGCGCCTGCCGATCCTGTTCTTGACGGCTCACTCTGCGAGCGAAGACATCGTCGCCGCCTTCGACGCAGGCGCGGACGACTTCGTACCAAAGCCCTTCCGTGCCCCGGAGCTCACGGCGCGAGTGATGGGCCTGCTCCGGCGCTCCCACCTGACCACCCTGCTCTGAGGCGCCTGCTCGGCGCCCCGAGCCTCACTGCTCGCGGAAGGCCTCAGCGGGCCGCAGCCGCGCCGCGTGAATCGCGGGCCAGAGGCTGCCAGTCAGGCACACCACGATCGAGAAGATCCCTGCCGCGAGGAACCAGAGTGGCTCTACCTGCACCGGCAGATACGAGATGAAGTACACCTTGGGATCGAGTGGGAACGGGTGCTCCTGCAGGATGTAGCACACCAGATAACCCAGCCCGAGACCTCCCCCGGCGCCGAACAGACCGATGATGCCGCCCTGATAAAGGAACGCGCGCACCAGCGCCCAGTCGGTCGCCCCCATCGCCTTCATCACCGCGATCTCACGCTTCTTGTCGAGCACCACCATGATCAGCGTCGCGAGCACGGTGAAGGCCGCCACCAGGATCATCAGCGCGAGCACCAAGCTGATGGTGATCTGCTGGATCTGCAGCGCGGTGAACAGCCCGTGGTTCAGTTCCTTCCAGTCCATCGTGTGATAGATGGAACTCTTCAACTTCTCGTCGACGAGCGCCTTGATCTTCGGTGAATCGTCGATACGGTCGACCTTCATCTCCACGCCGGTGACGCTGTCGCCGTTGCTGTGGAAGGCCTGCGCTTCGTACAGGTCCGTGTAGACGAGCTTCGAGTCGTACTGGTCGAAGCCAGCATCGAAGATCGCGATCACGCGAAACCGCTTGGCCACCGGCGGGCGAAAGCCACCCGATCCAAACGAGAAACCCACGGTCGGTGACGTAACCTGCAGGCAGGATCCGATGCCCGCCCCCAAGTACTCCCCGAGGCTCTTCCCGATGATGATGCCGGGGAGCTTCTTCACGCTCGCGGAGTCCTTACACGGGTCCTCGTCCAGTTCCTCGGGGATAAAATCCTGATCGGGGAGCACACTCTCGTAGCCCCCCTCCGGGACGATCGATCCCTTCGGCGCATCTTCTGGGAGTTCGCTCAAGGGGTTAGACGCGGCAGGTGCCTCTGGGGCTTCCCCCTCCTCCGCCGCAGCCTGCTCCCTTTCCGAGCGGTTCTCTGTGGGCTTCGGCTTCGCGCCACCGCTGCCCTTCTGCTTCGTGGCCGGCCTCGCTCCCGCCTTGGGCTTGCGAGGCGTCGCGACCCCGTCCTCCGCATCGTCGAGTAGATCCTTGGCAGAGAGCCCACCGTCCTTCGCCGAATCTTCCAGATCGACGATGTAGTTGGGGTTGCCCTTCGTTCCCCCAGGCACGTCGAGGGGGGACTCGCGGACCCGCAACCTGCGGCTAGACTCCGGGGGTTTCGCCCCTTCGGCGCGCAGCCCATCCGTCGTGCCCTCGACGATATGCTTCGGCAGATCGAGCACATCACCAAACAGCTTGGGATCGACCCCCTTGAGCAACACGCCCGTCGCGGTCTTGTCCCGGTGACTCACCATCATCGGGTTGATGACGAACGGTGCGACTCCGACCACGCCGGGGACATCCTGCATGTCCTTCATCACGCTGCGGTACTCGCGGAAGTCGCTGGAGTACTTGAGCACCAACACGTGCGCGTTGACGCCCAGGACCTTCTCACGAAACTCCGAACGGAAACCGCCGGTTACGCTGACCACGATGGACAAGCACGCGGTGCCCAAGGCGACACCCAAGATCGCGAGGGAGGTGCCCAGCGACACGAAGGCGCGCTTGCGAGAGCCCATGTAGCGAAGCGCGATTTGAAGCGGAAATCCCATGCTGTCTCTGCGGCCCCGACCCGACGTGCCGCCGGTCTTATAGCTGAGGCTGAGATCCGCTCAACGCTTGAGCGACCGATTGCTTGCGCCGGACTCTCCGTTCCAGGGTGTGCAACCTTTGCGGACCTGGGTCTCGGTCCGTGCTGCGTGAACTGCGAGCCCACACCCACCGGGACCTGGGTATGACACCCTGCGCGTCCGTCTGTGCCAGCGGAGGGGTTGGCAGCGAGGGTCTTGGCTCGAGCGGGTTCTGACGCTGGAAAGCTAAAAAGCCATCGACTTGGGTCGGATCGCGAACCGACCGCTGGCCAAGAGGTCGCGTTTTTCAATCCCTGCGGAACATCGTTCTGGCAAGCGGGACTTAGCTAAGCTCCCCTCGAACGCGAGCACGGATATTGCACCCAACGTCCGACCGAGGCTCTTCAGGCAACCAGGATACGCGCCGGTATCGGTGATTGGGGCGGTCCACTAGGTCGAGAGCCGGGGCTCGAGCGTAGAACCGAGTCTCGGCATGGAAACACGGGTAGCCGAGACAGAGCCAACGCAGTTGGTCGGTGATTCTTTGAGGTCACCTCATTAGAGTGGAGTCGGTCGTGAGCGAACAACGCCAAAAGACGATGGAGAGTGAGGCAGCGGGGGCGGTCTCCTATCCCGACACACCCATGGAATCGAAGCGCGCAGACACGGGCGGCCTGAAGGTCGCAACCATCGCGCCAGGGAGCATGGCTTCGCTCCCGGACATGCCAATCGTCGAACTCGGGAAGAAGCCCGACCCTTATCTCGGCTGCACCATCGACGACCGCTACAAGGTCGAAGCGATCCTTGGTGAGGGCGGCATGGGCGTGGTCTATCGCTGCCGCCACAAGATCATCGACAAGAAGGTCGCGATGAAGATCTTGCGCGCGGACCTGGCGCGAGACACCGAGGTCACCGAGCGCTTCCTGATTGAGGCCAAAGCCGCCAGCTCCATCGGCAACCCGCACATCATCGACATCAGTGACTTTGGTCAGCTACCCGATG
>JAUILJ010000791.1 GCA_030433055.1 Polyangia bacterium | reverse complement strand
GCGGTCCATTCGCGCAGGCGGTGGTCCCGGACCTCGCGCGGCGGGCGCAGTTCCTTGCCGCCTATCCGTATCGCTTGCAGCCAGCGACTGATGAGGCCCCGTTCTTCTTCGACTACTTCAAATGGACCAGCCTGTTCGCGCTGCCGCAAATGAAGAGCGAGAGCCTGTATGGCACCAACGTGCCCATCGGCCATGGGGTCTTGCTCGGCACGGTGCTCGTCACCCTGCTCTTGGCGTTCTTGGGGATCCGCCTGCCGCTCAAGCGCCTGCAGCTACCTCAGCAGCTGTCCCGGCGGCGCGCTGGGATCTACTTCGCGTGCCTGGGGGTGGGCTACCTGTTGGTCGAGGTCGCGTTGATCCAGCGCCTGAGCTTCCTGCTGGGGCACCCAACCTATGGCTTGTCGGTCGTGTTGAGTGGGCTGCTCGCCGCGAGCGGCGTCGGGGCGTTGACGTCGCAGCGCCTGGCAAGCGCGCGCTGGCTGCGCTTGGTCGTGCCGCTCCTGGTGCTCGGGGTTGGAGTGCTCAGTTGGCGGTTCCTCCCCAGCTTCGTCGGATCGAGCTTTGGCGTGCGGCTCGCCGTGTCCCTCGCCGTGATCCTGCCGTTGGGCTTCGTCCTGGGAATGCCGTTTCCTAGCGGTATCAGGCTGCTCGGGGCGAGATCTGCTCAGCTCGTGCCGTGGGCTTTCGGTGTCAACGCTTTCTTCACCGTGTTGGCTTCGGCGTTCGCGCCGCTGTTCGCCTTGGCCCTGGGCTTCTCCAGCCTGTTCGTGTTCGCTGCTGTGAGCTACACGGTGGCCTACTGGGCGTTCGGGCGTGGAGACTTCGTGCGGGCGGTCGGCACGACCGCGGCGCCCCAAGACGAGGAGCGCCGCGTCCCGAGCTCAGCGCCAGCGTCGGCGACCGAGGGCAGCTAGCAGGCCCAGGCCCAGCACGATCGACAGCGGAGCAGTGCCGCGCGACGTGCCTCCGGGGGTCGTACACGTGCAGCCCTGCGTGGTGTTGCTCGAGTTGCCATCCCCAGCGAGGTTGCTGGTGCCTCCCCAGTTGCCCCAGGGGTTGCCTGCGTAGCCGCCGAACCCGCCGACCCCAGGCGTTCCACCCGAGCCCGCGGGTGGCCAGTCCTCGCCCGCGTTGTAGGACTTGAGCTGCGCGTCGATCTGGTCCTTGTTGTCGACTAGGACGATCAACTCACCCTTGTCGGTGTACTCCTCGATGCGCTCGGCCCAGGGCATGTTCGAGTCGAACGTCGGCCACGTCCCGTCGCCCGGCAGACCCACCTGGCGTCCGTCGGGCAGGATCATACCCGTTGAGCTATCACACGTTACACGCCGAGTTGCCGTACCCATGAAGCCGACGCTGGGTAGACCCGGTGCGGCGACGAAGATCGGGTCCTCGGTCATTTCCGCGGGGGACAGCGTCGAGTACATGCGCGTCAACACCGGGTAGAGCTGCAACACGTCCCTTGCGTGCTTGCCCGGCTTGATCAGTCGTTCGTCGAGATCAGCGGCGAACGCGGCAGGATTCCAGGCGTTGGGGTCCAGCTGGTCGCTGTAGCAGCTCACGCAGCTGTAGAAGTCGTCTTCCAAGACGCCTTGGGGTGGTGGCAGGTGGGCGTTCAAGAGCGAACGCAGCAGAGGGTGATACGTCTCACAGTAGCCCGGGTAGCAAAACATCAGACCCTGGGCCTCCAGCGTTTCGACCACGTTCTCTGCAGCGATGTTCGTGAACGCTCCGGAGTTCCACTGAGCCGAGTAGAGATTATTGCTGAAGACGACCCCCGAGCTGCCGGAGTACTCCGTGACGAAACCGTGTCCGTTGGATACGGGGCTGTCCACCGAGCGGGTGATCCATGACTCGTAGTTGCTCCCGAAATTCAGCCAGTCGAGGCGCACGGGATTGGGGACGATGTGCTTGTAGTTGGTGGGCATGTAGCGGTCGTCACCCAAGAAGAAGGTGCGAACGCCCATGTTCTCCGTGGCCGCCACTGCCGTCAGCTTGATGGGGACGCAGGGCTCGTCTCCGGCGTAGCGGAACGTCAACGGATGGATCTCGTTGACGTCGGCCCCCGCCGTGAGCTTGATGGCGACGAACACGAAGCCGCGCGTGACATAGTCCTGGAGCAGCGCCGGTGCCGCAGGGATATTCTGGTAGCCGTTCATCGACAACCAGTCCACGACCTCCTGCGCCGTGCCCCCTTGGAGCGCCGTCACTTCGAAGGCGCCGACGGTCTTCGTGAAGACCACGTTGGGTCCACCCCCACCCGAGCCACCCGAGCCACCCGTCCCGAAGCCACCCCCGGTGCCGCCGTTCGCGCTCGAGCCACCGAAGCCGCCGTTGCCGTCACCGCAGTCGTCGAAGCTCGACGTGTACCCGACGCTCGGCACCGTCGCGTTGAGCAGGTTCGTGAACAGAGCCTGGGAGCCCACCGTCACCTCCGGGACGCCCTGCATCGGAACCACCCATGCGAAGCGCTCGGCGTCACCCTGGTACTGGATCTGGACGTGTGCCTCGACGTAGCCGGGCGACATCACGAACAGGATGTTCTCGCCGCTCTGGTCGACGGGCATCGCCGTCGGGCCACTGTCGCAGAAGGTGCCTCCGCAGGCGGCGGCAGGTGTGGGTTGAAGCGTGAAGGAGAGCAGCCCCGTCAGCGCGACGGCGGCCAGGTGAGCGGGCTTGCGCATGACTGCGGGTAAGCAAGGCTCATGCCGAATGCAACTTCCGCGGCAATTCCCTTGGAACGAGGGAGTTTTTTCGGGGGGGAGAGACTAGGCACAGCCTGGCACAGCGAAGGCCCGCTCTGCTGGCTCAGCTCGGAGCCTGCTCGGACTGAAGCCGGCGTTCCCAACCCCCAAACGCCCAGAACCCCAGGGCGTAGATCACCACGGCCGTGATCAGGACCGCGTTGAAACCGAGGTTCATGCTCAGGATCACCGTGCCGATGGAGCCCACCACCGTAGCCGACCCGTTGACAGCCCATGCCCACGGCACCAGCGCCGGGTGGGTCGTGCGCACCTTGCTGATTCCGTAGGAAAACGGGATGCCCAACACGAATGCGATCGGAGCCACTGCGATCCCGGCGACGATCATGCGCACGGCGGTGCCCGAGGCGATGAACGCGTCCACGAGCCCCGGGCCAAGCAACATCCACAGGCCGATGTATACCGCGATGGCTAGGGGAACGAGCCAGGGACGGGGCGCGCCGCGCTGGATCCAGCCTTCGCTCAGCATGCTGCCCAGGCCCGTGAAGATCAGGATGGAGAACAGCGTGACCACGATGGAGTAGAGCGGTGGACCGAGGAGCAGCGTGAGCTTCTGCATCAGGCTCACTTCGATGGCGATGAATCCGACCCCGATGCTGATGAAGAAGGCGAGGGGGCCGAGCTTGGAGAAGGCGCCGGGGCTGCCGCTGTCATTGTCCGCCTTGCGACGGCGTCGGAAGATGAGCAGCGGTGCCAAGATGAACGCGCCCGCCAGCAAGGTCGAGAACGCGAACTGGCTCAGGATGAAGATCGGGTTGCCCTGGGAGACCTTGGTTGGTTCGCGCAGGAACGCTGCAGACTTGAGCGGAGTGCTCCAGCGGGTGAAATTGAAGAAGTACGGCTTGTCGTCCGTGGTCGGGCTGATATCGCGCGGAAACGAATCGACGAAGTCTTGCTTCTTGTCACTGGCCAGGAATTGCTCGACGGGGTTGCCGTAGTGGCGGCCGGGTAGGTACACGCGCTTCATCGCGTGGGCCTTCGCGAAATCGTCGAGCGCCTGCACTTCTTTCTCGCTGAAGTCGCCCTTCTTGAGCAGCACGGCAGTGAGCTGATCCGGGGTGGCAAGCGCCATGACGGAGTGGCTGATGTCTGACTTGCCGCGTTGCTTCAGCGCCGCGTTGAGGTTGTTCACCAGCCGGAGGGTCTCCATCTCCGCGGCCATGCGGGTGATCTGAAGGATGCCGCCTTCAGCCAAATGGTCGTACATCTGGCCGAAGGCCTCCACGGTGTAGAGGTAGTTCTCCGCCAGTACGTACGCGCCCGAGGTGAGCGACGTCCAGGTGTCGATGCCTGTCATCTGCACGACGTCGTACTGCTCGGGTTCTCGCATCAGCGCGGTGCGGCCCTCGTCCTGCACCATCGTGATGTTCGGATCCTCGAGGATCCCTTTGGAGAACTCGGGCACGACCTTCTTGTGCACCTCGATCACACCCGCG
>JAUILJ010000790.1 GCA_030433055.1 Polyangia bacterium | reverse complement strand
GTTGTTCTTCGCTTCGTCACTTCACCGATATCGGGGCCAGCGCCCCCTCGGGTGCGATCTGGCGCCTGTCTTGGGTGGGGTTGCTGGTCTCCGTGGGCTTCCTGCTCTTGAGTACGGCAGCTTGGGCTGGGCCCAAGGAGCGCGCCGAAGACCTGATGCGTGACGCCATGGATCAGGACTACCTGGCGACGAACTTCAAAGCTGCCGAGGCCAAGCTCCAGACCGCCGCAAAGGTGTGTGAAGGCGACAAGTGCCCGAAGGACGTGCAGGCGCGCATCCACCACCACCTGGGCGTGGTGTACGCGGGCGGCATGAACAAGCACGCGGAAGCGGTGGAGCAGTTCAAGCAGATGCTCGCGCTCTCCCCGGAGATGGCGCTCGACGGCAATTTCGTCACCGACACGGTGCAGAAGGCGTACGACGAAGCGATGGAGGCGGTGGGCCCTGCACCCGTGACGGTGGAGAAGGCCGTTGCGGTGCTGGAGGAGAAGCCGTGGGCAGAGCAGGTCGTCAATCGGCCCATCCCGGTCTACGTCACGGTGCCTGAAGGCGTGAACGCGAACAAGGTGGTGACGCGCTATCGCGCGCCGGGAGACAAGAACTGGAAAGAGGTCACGCTGCGGGTCACCGGGGATGGCTACGGGGGTTACATCCCGTGCACCGCCGTGGGCAAGGCTGGGGAGCTGCTCTACTTCACCACCGCGTTCGATGAGAACCTGGATCGCGTGGCGAGCGCCGGTTCCGCAGCGGAGCCGCGCCGGGTAGTGCTCAAGGCGAGCATCGACGGTCGGCAACCCGCGCTCCCGGGGGCGACGCCGCCCGATGCATGCCCGACTCAGGTCGAGAGCCGGCTGAGCTGCGAGAGCAACGATGATTGCCCTGGGGATCAAGCCTGCAAGGATCTGTACTGTGTGCCCGCTGACGAGGCGTATGAACCCACCGCGGATGACCTCGCGGTCAAGAACTGGTTCACGCTGAGCTACAGCCCGGATCTGTCCATCGTGCAGTCGACGGACGATGCGTGCTCGCCCAACGCCCAGAAGGACGGCACGCTCAGCTGCTTCTTCAGCAACGGTCAGTACCAGGGCACGCCCATTCAAGACGGCAAGTCCAACTCGCTGACCGGTGGCGTGGGCTACGGCAGCATGCGTGTGATGCTCGGCTACGATCGCCTGATCGGTCAGCGCTTCTTGGCTGGGCTGCGTCTCGGTTTCGCCTTCCTCGGGCACCCCGAGCGCGCCGATGGCAAGAAGTTCAATCCGCTGCACGCGGAGTTGCGGTTCGCCTTCCACTTTGCCAACGAGCCGTTCACCCATGCGGGCGTCCGACCCTACGTGTTCTTCGGCGGCGGCCTGGCGGACGAGGTGGCGCGTATCACCACACCCGTTCAGGAGGTAGATACGAATGGCGAGGTGCGGCAGTTCAACGTCGACGCCTACCAGCTCGGAGGTGGCTTCTTCGCCGGCGCCGGTTTGGGCATGCAGTACGCGGTGGAGAAGAACCTGGCGATGACCATCGAGCTGGGTGTGCGTCAGATGTTCCCCGATAGCGCCACTGTGATTGCACCGAGCCTGGGTCTGGCGTACGGGCTGTAGAGCAATGGAGCTCTCCGCCGACTCAACCATCCCCTTCGACCGCGAACGAGTCTTTCGAGCCTACCGAGACGATCTCCCGAAACTGACGGAGTTTCTGCCCAATATCCGCCGCATCGAGGTGGTGGAGCGGGAAGACAAGGGCTCACTCGTGGAAATCCTCAACATCTGGCACGGGGGTGGGGATATCCCAGGGGCGGCGCGCGTCGTGCTCAGCGAGAGCATGCTCTCTTGGAAAGATTACGCGATTTGGAACGCGGATGAGTTCAGCTGTCAGTGGCGGATCGAGACCAACTCGTTCACCGAGGCGGTGCGCTGCGAAGGCAAGAATTACTTCGTCGAGACCGACGAGGGGACTCGTCTTGAAATCCGCGGGGAAATAACCATCGACGCGAGCAAGATCTCGGGTGTGCCAAAGCTGCTACGCAACGGAGTGAGCAAGACCGTCACCGAGTTCCTGTGCAAGAAGATCACCCCGAACCTGATCGAGGTCAGCTCGGGGCTCAACCGCTTCCTGCAGCGCCAGGATCGCGCTGAGGCGAGCTGAATCGGCGTCCACAGCGCTATCGCCTGGGTTTGGGGGTGAGGTGAACATCGAGTTGCTCTATTTCGCGGCGCTGAAGGATCTCACCGGCACCGCCAGTGAAAAGGTGGAGCTGAGCCTCCCGCGCCCGAGCGTGTCCGAGCTGTGCGCCGAGCTCGAGCGTCGGCGTCCCGAGCTTGCGGGTCGCCTGGCCTCGGTGCGGGTCGCGGTGAACGAGACGTTCGCTGATCCTGCCGATGTGGTTCCGGACGGAGCAACCGTCGCGCTGATTCCGCCAGTGAGCGGTGGCTGAGCGAACCGCGGCCAGGCCGTATTTCGCTAGCGAAACCAGCGCTGGGCGATGGGGCGTAGCCACGGCATGACCCAAGGCCGCCCCTGGTAGAAGCGGACGCACGCGTAGATCCTGACTGTGAGATTCCACACGGCAAAAAGTGCGAGCAGGATCGTCAACGAAAGCGCGACCCCAGCTTGAACCCGCTCAGACTGGACCAGCGCTCGCGGCACCGCACCCAGAGCCAAGACAAGCCCTAGCAGCACCAGCGAGAACCCAAGCTGGAGCAGGCTCTGCTTGGCAGCGCTCCGCACGTAGCGGCTTCGCGACGCCACCAAGCAGCCCAAGGAAGCCAGTGCGAACACGCCGTGCACTGGCAGGTAGCAGAGCATGGCCAGGCTCCGCTCACCCGGCGTGCTCTCCGCTACGAGCGGAGCGTAGGGGGCTGCGACGACGCTGGAGGCCACGAGCCCAGCCCGCTCCGGGAGGTCCTGGCCTGCGAGCAACCGGTTGATCTCGCTCAGCGCCCGCTCCCATTCCTCGCGGTAATAATCAGGCGCTCGGGGGCTCACCACGCACAGCACCTGCCCTGACGGGTCCTGCACCACGAGCCGCTTCGTCGCGGGAAACCAGGCGGTGAGCGCCGTCGCGCGGCTGCCTGGGGGCAGCGCTAGGTTCACCGCTCCGGCGCGCCCGGTGAGCAGCACCCGGGCCTCACCACCCTGCGCCTGCTCACGCCGGAAGACCCGGGTCGATCGACGGGACAGCCGCTGGGCAAACGTCAGAAAGTAGATCCCGGTGAGTGTGCTGCCCAAGCCGGCGACGCCGATCACGGCGAGAAGCAGCCACACCACCGGGTCAGCCGGCTCACCAATCGACAGCAGCACAGGGACGAGCAGGCCCGCGACGATGGGCGCGACGGTGGTATCGAGCGTGCCGCGGCGCCGGAACGCTCGCGCCGGAGTGCGAACGATCAGCGCGCCGTCCTCCCACAGCACCTCGAGTGCCGTGACAGGTCGCAGCTTGCCGAACACGCGCCTAGTACTCCAGCGGATCGCCCGCGCTGTTCTTTGGAGCTTTTTGCCCCGAGGAACCGGGAGGTGCGGCATGTCCAGATGAGCTGGCGCTGACCGAGGGGCTCGAGTGCGACACGCGTGGGCCCGATGGCGGAAAGCTTGGCGGATTACAGTAGGTAAAGTCCTCTTTCCACTTACCCTTCACGCAGCTGAAGCCATTCGAACCGCAGTCGTCGTTGTGCTCGGAGCAGTTGACCTGAAAGAAGTAGCAAGTGTCCCCCTCCTTGATCTTCTCCGGGCAGCAGCCCAGCGCGAGCGCGGCGCTGGGCAGCGCGAACGTGACGACGTACGCCAGCCGAGGTTTGCGCCGCCCGCCGCTCACGGATACTCGCCCAGCACTTCGAACGTCGCCCGGCGATACTCGAGCCCGAGGCTCAGCGGGAATAGACGCAGACCTTCTTCCCTCAGGCGGGGTGCGCTGTCTGTCTCATAGCGCTCGAAGGATGATCGATCTGCGAAGGTATAGTGAACTTCGCAGTACGCCTCCGAGTCGGCCTTGAGTATTTCCGCGCGGAGCGCTCCGGCGGCGCACACGTCCGCGAGGTGTTCGTTGCGGAGCCACTCCACCCAGCGCTCGAGCACCTGGCGGTCTGTGAATCGACATCCGACGACATAGCGTAGGGCCATTTGGGTTCCTCTGGTCTTGTGCTGAGTCGCCCCTTGGTCAGGCCATCAGCTCTGTCTTGGCTACAGGATAGCCGACGGGAGGCTCCAC
>JAUILJ010000789.1 GCA_030433055.1 Polyangia bacterium | reverse complement strand
CGCTGGTGAGCCACGGCAAGGCTGCCCGGCTTGCGTCGTTCGCCTGGCCGGTTGGGCTGGTGGTGGGGGCGTCCGTGGTGCTGGCGCGCTGGCTCATCCTGCGAGTCAGTCGCAGCGCGAATCCTCGCACCCCAGTCGTGTTTGCGCTGGCGCTGTTCGCGATCGCGGTGGGCGCGATGGCGCTCGACCTCACCGTGCTCATCTCGCTCTACGCTTCCCTGCACGCGCTGTTCGAGTCAGCGGCGTTGCTGGCGTTGATCGGTTCCGCGTGGTGCATCCTGACCGCGGTGGAGCGGGCGTCTCGGCGAGCGAGCCAGGGCATCACTTGGGTCGCCGGGCTGGCGGCGCTGAGCCTGGTGGCGTTTCCGTTCTACCGCGTGCGCCTGTTCGATGAGCTGCGCCCCGCCTGGCGCGAACCGGTGTACGTCGGCCGGCTCATGGCTCGGGTGCAGACCGTAGAAGAAGATCTGCTGGGGGAAGAGTCCGCAGATCCCCCGGGGGTGAAGCGCCTCAAGCGAAACTACGACCTCACCGTCACCTCGCAGAAGCCCGAGTGGTCGGCCCCGCCAGCCCTGCCGAAGGAGACGGAAGACGCGCTCGCACAGCTGCGGCCGGACGCTGAGAAGCTCAACGTGCTCGTGTACTACGTCGACACGCTGCGTGGCGACATCGCGAACGACCCCAAGGTCATGCCGAATTTCGCGCATTTCTGCGAGGAGTCACTGTGCTTCGAGCGCGCCTATAGCGCAGCGAGCGACACCGTGAGCACGCTGCCCGTGGTCGTCGGAGGTCGCTTCGATGGTCCGAACAAGCAGGCACCAACGCTGCTCGGCCAAGCCGAACACTCCGGCCGTGAGACGACGCTGATCATTCCGCGCAGCGCCGGGGAGTTCCTTGGGCGCGAGCTGCCGACCTTCAAGTTCAACCGCAAGGAAACGGTCGCGGACTACAACCCCGGTGAACAGGTGTGGGGCTATGGTGCGACTCAGCCCACCGCCGCCAAGCTCGTCGATCGCGCTATCGCGACGCTATTCGATGGCGAAGGGCGCGCGGGACTGCAAGTGCCCGACCGCGGGCTGGCGGCGTCGCGCTCCGCGGACGCGAAGAAGCCCGTCGCGGCGCTGGCTCAGCGCGCGCCAAGCATCGATCGCGAGACTCTAGACCGCGCAGATCAGCCGTTCTTCGGCTGGGTGTTCAACTTCGACGTCCACAACTGGCGGGAGCTCGATGGCGCGTATGTGGACGAGCGAGCAGCGACGCTCGGCGTAGGGGACAAGGAAGACCCCATCTGGCGCTATCGCGTCGTCGCTCGGGCGGTGGATGAAGAGTTCGGGCGCCTGATGCGCGAGCTCGACCGCCGAGGTTTGAAAGACAACACGCTCGTCGTGATCATGGCCGACCACGGCGAAGCCCTGGGTCGCCACGGCTTCTGGGTGCACTCGACGTTCCTGTGGGAGGGGCTCGTACACGTCCCGCTGGCCATGCGGATCCCCGGGGTAAAGCCTCGGCGTGTGACCACGCCTGTTTCCCTCGCGGATGTGGCGCCCACGCTGGTGCGGGCGCTGGAGCCGAGCCGTTCGCTCTCCGGCTACCATGGCGAAGACCTGCTGGTGCACGCGCTGCCCCAAGTGCCGCCTCGCCGGCTGCCGATCTTGATGGAGGCCTGGTACAAGACGGACCGTCTGCGGATCGGCGTCATCGATCCGGAGCGGCGCCTGAAGCTGGTGGTTCCGCTGGAGAGCGGGGTGCCGGAAGTGCACCGACTGGACGACCCAGATCCCGAGGCGACCGACGTCTCCCAGCAGGAGAGCGCTGCTCTCTTGGGGATGCTGGACCACTTGGTGGGGAGCCCCTTGTTTCCGCGCCCCGAGCCGCCAGCCAAGCCAACCGTCGCCGCCCGCTGATCTGCTTCGTGGAAGCTGGGGCTTGAGGCCGAGCTGGGTGCACGGCCTGCACAGCTGCGCACGTCTTGCGCAGGCCTTGGGTATGGCCTTGGACCCTACAGCGGGAGGATCTCGGGCTCGTCGGGAGAGGCGACGTCGAGCTCTCGCACCGCGTTTGCCTCTTTGAGCCCCAGGGTGATGCAGTGGATCACTCCCCCCCGATCGACCATTGCATCCGCTGGAACGCTCACGAGCTTGCGAGGGGCGACGGCCTTCGCCAGCGCCTCGTGGGCGCGGGCTTCGAAGTCCAGCGACAGCGTGCGAAAGCTGGGGACCAGGTAGTGGTCCTTCAGGGGGGTGCCGTTGACGTAGGAGAAATAGCGCTTGCCGCTGACATGCATCGGCACCCGCACCACCGCGAGGGGCTTGGCGCGGCTCGCTGCTGCCTCGCGCAGAATGCGCACGGCCTCGTTGAGGACCGCGGCGTCCGTCGGGTGTCGCTCGGCGTCGACCTCGCTCACCATCACCCGGTCCGGGGCCGTGAACTGCGCGATCACGTCGGCGTGGCCGGTCGTTTCGTCAGTCAGATTCGGGAGCACTGCCAGGGTGTCACAGCCCATGGTGTGCAGCAGGGCGTCCATGTCGGGGTCCTCCGGGCTCAACCCCGCGTCTCCCAGGCTGCGGTCCGTGATGGCGCAGAGTCCATCCCCATTGCCGATCACGGCGCCCCCATCGACCTCGAGCGGCATGCTCTCCACGATGGCCGAGAAGCCGGGAGCGAGTAGCTGGGGCAACCGGTCGTCCCGCGTACGCTCGAACGAGTAGTGGGCGTCGAGCCAGCGGGCCTCGCCCGTTGCCGTATGGATTTGTAGTGGCCCGTAGTCTCGAACCCAAGGCGTGTCGAGGTCGAGATGGATCACGTTCGCACCCAGGGAGAACAACTGCTTCTCGTACTCGGCGTCCGGCGGATCCTCACCGAACAACACGTCCATCTGCACCTCGGAGGAGCCTGCAGCGACGATTGTCTCGACTGCCTCCGACCAGTCGGAGTCCCAGCCGATGAGCAACGTGCGCGGCGCTTCCCAGTCACCTCGCAGCAGCGCTGGATCGCGGCTGGCCGAGCGCTTCACGAAGCTTGGCTGCGCGGCTTCGCTCGGCTCTGGCTGTGAAACCGGGGCCGTACGGAGGGTGGGGGCGCAGGCGCACCCCGTGAGGACCACGAACCAGCAAAGGCTCTTCTGCACGATGCGCGTAGTAGAGCAGGTTCCGTGCCAGGTGCTAGCTTTCCGAGCCGGCCGCTGGCCATTCCGTGCACGGTTTGCCAGGGACCACGCGCAGGCCCTGCGCGAGTCTCCCACCGGCTGACCGGCGAGCGCCGCGGGTGAGCAATGCACCCGTGTCACCGGACGGAACCATACGGCTCGCGCACGCTGGATTGCCGGCCTTCCGGGGCTCCACTCCCCGACTGGGCCCAAGTGGCACGCTCCCTGCTCTCGCGCGCTCAGCGCCAACAACCCCTCGAACGAGCGGCGCTCCTGATCCCCGAGAGCAACATCGTCATGTCCACCTGGGCTTTGAGCCTGCCAACGGTGATCGGAGGCGCGAGCGCCGTCCTCTTCGGCTTGGGGCTGTGCGAGGTGCTTCTGCATCGCAGGAACCTCGCCCGCATCCCGATCCGCATTCACGTCAATGGCACTCGCGGCAAGTCGAGCGTCACTCGGTTGATCGCGTCGGCGCTGCGGGAGTCCGGCCTGTGCACCTTCGCGAAGACCACCGGCACGCTGGCGCGGGTGATCTTGCCCGACGGCAGTGAGCTCCCCGTGTTCCGGCCGGCGGGAGCGAACATCATGGAACAGAAGCGCATCGTCGCGACGGCCCTGGCTTACCGTGCGGATGCCCTCGTGATCGAGTGCATGGCCCTGCAGCCGGAGTTGCAGGTGTTGAGTGAACGCGGACTGGTGCGGGCGACTCATGGCGTCATCACCAACGCGCGCCCTGACCATCTGGATGTCATGGGGCCGGGCCCCCGCGACGTCGCGCTCGCGCTCGCCGGCATGACGCCCGTGCGGGGCAAGCTCTTCACGAGAGAGCGGGAGAACCTGGATGTCCTGGTCACCGCCGCGCAGGACCGCAAGACCGAGCTGATCGCGGTGGACGATGCGGCGGTCGAAGCGATCACCGACGAGACGTTGGCCGGCTTCGCCTACACGGAGCACCGAGAGAACGTCGCCCTCGCCTTGAGCGTGGTCGAGTCGCTGGGGGTCAGCCGGGAGGTGGCGCTGCGCGGAATGGCCAAGACACCCCCGGATCCAGGTGCA
>JAUILJ010000788.1 GCA_030433055.1 Polyangia bacterium | reverse complement strand
CCCACTCCTGGGCTGGCCCCAGCACCACTGAAACGTAGAGCTGCAGACGCCGCACCGAGAATCTCGCGTCGCCGCTCCCCGCTGCGCTCCGCCTGGGTCAGTGACGAGCGGGTGACTCGATGACGTCTGATACGTCGTGACGTGCTCGCGGCCCGCGTTGGCTCATCACCTCACTGTACGCTTGCGCTGCCGTCCGTCCACTGACCGAGCCCCAGTTCGCGCTCCAGCTCATCAAGCGCCAACGCCGATGCGTCCTCCCATTTCCCACTGCCTTCGAGGCCCTCACAGAGGCTGTCGAGGGCCTGCTTCGAGGCGGTCTCCACCGACACGCGCTCTCCTGTCAGGCGCTCCACGGAGGTCACCCCATATTTTGTGATTCCGCACGGCACGATTAGTCCGAACAGGCTCAGGTCCGTAGTCAGGTTCAGTGCAAACCCATGCATCGTCACCCAGCGGGACACGCGCACACCGATGGCCCCTATCTTGAGCAGACGCCGCGCTTGGTCGGCGCCGGGCCAGCTCTCGGGCGACTCCCCGTCCACCCAGAGCCCAATGAACTCAGGTGCGTCCGGGATACTGCCAGCGCCAATCCCGTGAGCCGCCACCAAGCTCCCCATCGTCGCGGTCAGATCCTTCACGTACCGGCGCACGTCCTGACGATCGGGAGCGAGGCTCACGATGGGGTAGCCCACCAACTGGCCGGGAGCGTGAAGCGTCACATCGCCTCCCCGCCCCACCTCGCACAGCGCGATGCCCCGGGCCTCGAGCAGCGGTTGGGAGAGCAGCACATGCTCCAGCTTTGCCCCGCGCCCCAAAGTGATGACTGGCTCGTGCTCCAAAAGCAGGACCGTATCTCCAATCTGGCCTGCTTGTCGGGCGGCTAGAAGCCGCTGCTGGAGCGCGTGAACGGCACCGTAGGCGCGACGCCCGAGCCAAATCCCGTGAAGACTGCGAGTCACCCTTCAGTAGCTAGCCCTCTCCATCCCGCGCGCCAAGGGGAAGCAAGGCGCACCGCTCGCTGGGTCCCCCAGTCAGGCCGTGTGACCGAATTGTGTCTCCCGTCACGCTGGGTTGTGCCGCTAAGCTGCGCTGAGTGACGCCCTCACAAAGCTCCAGCTCCTGGGCCCTGCATGGTCGTGCCCAGATCTCCACCCTGCGCGTGCGCGAGGCGTTCGTGAGGGAGCGCTACGGCCAGGTTGGCCACGAGCGGTTGTTGGAGCACGCGGGAGAACGGCTGCGGCAGGTTCTGACTGTCGCGGATCCCTCGGACGGCTGGATCAGCTTCGACCTGTTCGTGGAGCTTTGTGTGCTGATCGACCGCCTCTTTGGTCGCGGGGATCACGGGCTGATCCTCCAAATGGGGCGCTACTCCGCGGAGCATACATCCGGCGTTTGGAAGTCGATGTTCGAACGCGGCATGGACGTCCATCAGTTCATGGAGATCGCGTCCGGGCTGTGGCACCGACACTACGATTCGGGCCGTGTGGTCGCGGCGAGCAACCGCGAAACCGAGACCGAACTCACGATAGAGGGGATGCCGCTACCACACCGAGCGCACTGCTTGAGCGTCAAGGGTTGGCTCGAGGGGGTGTTCTCCTTCAGCCCAGATACCCGCGTGGAAATTGTGGAGCTCGGCTGCAGAGCCTCGGGGAACCCGCGCTGCGCCATGCGCCTCACCTGGCGCTAGACCGCTGACGGAACAGGGCGAGCCCTACTCGACTTCCCCGTCGTCGACTGCTGGTTGCGCCTTCAGCAGATCCTCGTCGCTCAGGTTGACTGCATTCGAGAGATCGACCCCACGCGGACCACCCGAAGCGGTCGGCGCGGCGCCAGGTTGGATCATCACGTCCGACTCAGGCAGCGAAGACCCACTGGATGAACCTTCGTCGTCCGGGTCGTCCGACTCGTCGCTGGTGCCTTCGCTGGGGCTCGCGGGCTCCGCCGCAGGCTCTGCGATCGGCGCAGGCGCCTTGATCTCCCCGAGCATCGCGTCATAGGGCTTCTTGAATTCTTCGAACGCGGCTCGTTCGGAGCTCGGCAATACTCGCAGCGCGTCAAACTTCAGCGTCTTCATCGCGTCGACGTACTTGCCCTTGTACTTGCAGATGAAATGCAAGTGGGGCCCCGTGGCGCTGCCCGTCTGACCGACGTAGCCGAGCACCTGCTCGCGCTCCACGCGATCGCCGACTTTCAGCCCGGGGGCGAAGCGAGACATGTGGGCGTAGCCCGTCTCGTAGTCGTTGTCGTGCTTGATCATCACCAGGTTGCCGGCGCGACCGGCCACACCAATGAACTTCACAGTGCCGTACGAGCTCGCGTGAATCGGCGTCCCGGTGCCCGCGCCGAAGTCTGTCCCGGTATGGGGCATGCGCTTGTGCAGCACCGGGTGCATCCGATTGGGGTTGAAGTTCGACGTGACAGGTGCCCCCGGAATCGGGCGCCGCCAGAACCCCTCGGAGGGCGAGCGCCCCTTGGCGTCGAAGTAGCCCTTGGAGTGCGTGCCGCGGAAGTAGTAGATCCGAACCGCTTCCTCAGGTTTTCCTTGCGGAATATACTCCAGCGCCTCGATGCCAGCGTAGCGTGAGAACTCGCCGAGCACGGTGACTTCCTGGGCAACCACCTTCAGCACATCGCCCCTGTTGAACTGATCGATGGACATCTGGCCCTTGAGCGCCTTGGCCACGACGCTCGCGAGCCCCACCTCCAAGCCGGAGTTCTTCGCGTCCACGTCGAGGCCCGCCCCGGTGATGCGAACCGCGCCCTTGACTTGACCGCGCTCGACTTTCAGGTCGAGCTTGCTGCCGCGCAAGAGCCCCGAGCTGTCTTCCTTGGCCTGGTAGACTTCTTCCTTGCTGACCACGTACTCGAAGGCCTTGAGTCGCTTGCTCCCATGCTCGACCAGGGCAACGAAGCGATCGGTACGATCGCACTTCTCGAGATCCCGAACGTCTTTGAGGGCGGTGAGGGCCCGGTAGGCTTGAGTCTTCTCCAAGCCCGCGTCTTGGATCGCCTTCAAGAACGGCTCGCGCCCGATTTCCCCCTCGATGACACGCATCCCGGGCTTGTCCTTGTCGTCCACGATGCGCCACGGCCCGGGCAGCTTGACCCGCTCGGGTCGCTGCGGAGCGTCGTCCTTTGCAGCCTCCTGAGCGGCGGCGCCGCCATCCACGTTCGCCGCCACGGGCTGGACGTCACCCGGCAGCGTGCGGGGTGAGACGTGCACCATGACGAAGATCAGCGCGGCCACGATCGCGACCCCGAAGCCAGTGCCGAACGCGGCCAGCCAGTTGGGTGAGACGCCAGGCTTGGAACGCACGATCGCAGGCACCGAGCGACTCCCCGGGCCGTCCAGGCCGATCTCGTCCAGCTCGCGCTCGAGCGGATTGGTGGGCGGCGAGAAGTCGCGACCGATCTCATCGAGCCCCCCGCCGCTCGGCTCCTGCTCGAGCTGACGCGCTCGCTCGGGGTCCGCCTCACGTGCCTTGGCGAGCAGGAGCTCGCGCATCGCTCCACCGCGAGCCACGGGCGTGGGCGTGGGCTCGAGGGTTTCATCTGGTGGAAGCAGAGCTTCGTCGCTCTCAGCGTGCGGGAAGGCTGGCTCGTTTCCGTGAGGCGCTCCCTCACCCCCGATCCCGTCTACGGAGGCAGCTTGGGCGGCGAATACACCGAGTTCCTGCGCCGGACGAGGTTCGGGCGGTAGCTCCAACGGGGGCAGCGCGACGTGACGGGTCTCGGCCGGGGGTCCTTCAGACACGGGCGCTCGCGGCTCACTGCCCTGAGGCTCCGGCGCCCCGGCTTCGGGCGCGGCATCGCCGTCCGCTGAGGAGAAGACCGGCTCGGTCTCTCCCGCGTCGCCCACCAGCGGGTCGACGACACGGCCGACTAGTCGAGGTCCACCTGGCTGCGACGACACGCGAGCGACTTAGCAGCGGCCTTGAAGCAGAGCAAGGCAGGCACGCGCTCGAAACACTGAACTTGCGTCAAGCACCGAGGGAGGGAGAGCGGCGCTCTTTCAGCGCGATTGTTTAAGGGTCAAGTTTGGTCGACACTGATCTTCTATGGACGACCATCTGAAGCAGCTCCTCCTGCTGGGCCGCGAGCACTACGCCAACCGCGAGTACGACCAGGCGGAGTACTTACTCAAGCAGGTGGCCGAGCACGCACATGGCTTCGCAGACGTCCACAACATGCTCGGGGTGATCGCC
>JAUILJ010000787.1 GCA_030433055.1 Polyangia bacterium | reverse complement strand
CGGTGATGTCAGCCCGTAAGGGACGGCAGGCGCGGGGCGATGCCGGTCTGCTGGGAGCGTGCGCGCGGCTCCCCGGCGCGGTGTACGCCCTCGGTGGCGTGGAGGCAGAGAACGCCCAGCGTTGCCTTGCTGCGGGCGCCCACGGGGTGGCTGTGATCGGCGCTGCGCTGGACGGCCGCTCGCCACGGCCACTGCTCGATGCGCTGGGGATCCGCCGCGACTGAACACCAGCGGCGCGGCGGGCTTGAAAGCCAGTGAAAGAGGCGCACATTGCGTCGTTTCACGCTATATCGGCCCCGAGTCATGACACAGAAACCGCTATTCCGCCCCGTGCCCACCGATCTCGACTTCCCGAAGTACGAGTCGGAGATCCTCGAGTTGTGGAAGCGCGGGAGCATTTTCGAGAAGAGCATCGCTCAGCGCGAAGGCGGGCGCGACTTCGTGTTCTACGAGGGCCCTCCCACCGCCAACGGCATGCCCCACAACGGGCATGTGCTGACCCGCGTCAGCAAGGATCTCTTTCCGCGCTATCAGGCCATGCTGGGCGCCAAGGTGCTGCGCAAGGCCGGCTGGGACACCCACGGTCTGCCGGTGGAGGTCGAGGTCGAGAAGGAGCTGCGCATCCACGGCAAGGAAGCGATCCAGGAGTATGGCGTGCGCCCCTTCGTCCAGCGCTGCATCGACTCGGTGTTTCGCTACACGAGCGAGTGGGAGCGCCTCACCGAGCGCCTCGGCTTCTGGGTCAGCCTGGAAGACGCGTACGTCACCTTCCACCAGTCGTACGTGGAGAGCGTGTGGTGGGCCCTCTCGGAGCTCTACGAGAAGGGCTTGCTCTACCAAGGCCACAAGGTCGTGTGGTGGTGGGCCCAAGGCGGTACGGCGCTGTCCGCAGGCGAAGTCGGTCAAGGTTACAAGACGGTGGACGACCCCAGCGTCTACTGCCTGTTTCCGCTCGAAAACGCTGACGGCTCCGCGTCGGACACGGCGCTGGTCGTCTGGACGACGACGCCTTGGACGTTGCCGAGCAACGGTTATGCGGCCGTGCGCGCCGACTTCGACTACGTCTGCGTGACGCTCGGAGAGGCGTTGAAAGCCGAGGGCAAGGGCAAGCACAAGGCTCCCGCCGAGTTGCCAGAGATCGCCGCCAAGCAGCTGATCGTCGCGGAAGGCCTGCGGGAGGCGCTGGAGCAGAAGCTCGGTCACCAGCTCGTGGTCCAGAAGACGGTCAAGGGGTCGGAGCTGGTCGGTCTGCAGTACCAGCCACCGTTCGAGCTGTACTACGACGCGCTGACGGGGAGCCAAGTGGAGCTCAAGGCGGGCGGCAGCGTGCGCACCTGGTGGCGGGTGATCGCCGAGGACTTCGTCACGCTGGACTCCGGTACCGGCATCGTGCACGTCGCGCCCGCGTTCGGCGAAGATGACCACGCCGCGCACAAGCGCCAGCTGGACGCCTACTCGAAGCCCGACAGCGTGGAGCTGATCTGCGCCATCAAGCCAGACGGCACCTTCAAGCCGGAGCTCGCGCGCTATGCCGGGCAGTGGGTCAAGGACGCCGATCCATTGATCCTGAAGGAGCTTGCCGGGCGGAAAATCTTGCTGCATAGCGAGACCTATCGCCACGAGTATCCATTCTGCTGGCGAGCCGATCAGGATCCCCTGATCCAGATGGCGCGCCCCGGTTGGTTCATCCGCACGACCGCCAGGCTCGACGGTGCGAAGGCCAACAACCAGGCGGTCAACTGGCTCCCCGAGCACATCAAGGACGGCCGCTTCGGCGACTTCCTGCGCAACAACGTCGACTGGGCGCTCAGCCGCGAGCGCTTCTGGGGGACGCCGCTCAACATCTGGGACTGCACCAACTCCGAGTGTGAGCACCGAGCGGCGCCCAACAGCGTCGCGAAGATCCTGGAGCTGAACCCTCAGGCCTTCGACCACTGGCACGCGGACAAGCAGCAGAACCCCGATCTCAGCGATCACCTGATGGTGCACAAGCCCTGGATCGACGAGGTGACGTTTCCGTGTGAGAAATGCGGAGCGCAGATGAAGCGCGTGCCCGACGTGATCGACTGCTGGTTCGACTCGGGCTGCATGCCGTTTGCTCAGTGGGGCTTTCCTCATGTGGAGGGTAGCCTCGAGAAGCTGGACAGCGCGTTCCCGGCCGACTTCATCTCCGAGGCCATCGATCAGACCCGCGGCTGGTTCTATTCGCTGCTCATGATCGCCACGCTCGTGTTCGACGAGGAGGCTCAACAGCGCCTGGGCCTCACGCGAGTGCGCGAGTACCCGCTGCCCTACAAGACCTGCATCGTGCTCGGTCACGTCTGCGATCGCGAGGGCAAGAAGGAGAGCAAGAGCAAAGGCAACTACACCCCACCGGAGATCATCCTCGACACCGTGCGCATGGACTTTGCGGTGCTCGCCGAGGCCCACGGCCAGTCCGCGAAGCCCGGAGAGGTCCTGATCGCCCGGGAAGATCTCGAGGGTATGGACTTGAATGAGGGGGTGAGGGTTGCACTTTACCACCCGGAAAAGCCTGAGGTGCGCCGCTACGCCAAGATCACGGCTCACAAGAAGCTGCCGCGCCGGGTCGCGCTGATCAGCGCCGAAGACCGAGAGGCGCTCGGCCTTGCGCCCGCCGCCAAGGGCCTGGACTCTCGCCCCGTCGAGGTGCCCGGCTTCCCTGCGGTGGAGCGCGTGCGCATCGAAGACGAGGCCACACCGGCGCCAGGCTCCGACGCCTTCCGCTGGTTCTTCTACGCCTCGAGCCCGCCCTGGAACAACACCCGACACTCTCTGCGCAACGTGCGCATGCTGCAGAAGGACTTCCTGGTCAAGCTGCGCAATGTCTTTTCGTTCTTCACCATCTACGCCAACATCGACGGCTGGAACCCCGGGGAAACGGCGCACGCTGGGCAGCCTCGCGCCGAGCGCAGCATGCTGGACCGCTGGATGCTGTCGGAGCTGGCGATCACCACACAAAAGGTGCGCGCGGCGATGGACGGCTACCTGGCGTATGACGCGGCGCTGGCGATCCAGGACTTGGTCGAGTCGCTGAGCAACTGGTACGTGCGCCGCAGCCGCAACCGCTTCTGGGCTGCTGGCCTGGAGCAGGACAAGCGCGACGCCTACGCCACGCTGTACGAGAGCCTGGTGGCGACCTCCAAGCTGATCGCGCCGTTCGTGCCGTTCTTCGCCGAAGAGATGCACCAGAACCTGGTCGTGCATGCGGGGCTACCCGGCGGCAAGGAGAGCGTGCACCTCGAGGACTACCCGGTGGTCGACGAGCCAGCGATCGACAGCGCGCTCGCCGAGGAGATGGCTGCCGTGCGTGAGATCGTGAGCCTCGGCCTGAGTGTCCGTGCCGCGGGCAAGCTCAAGGTGCGTCAGCCACTGTCCCGTGCCGACGTGGTGCTCAACGACGCATCGCTGAAGGAGCGCATCGAGGGCTACACACCGCTCATCCTCGAGGAGCTGAACGTCCACGAGCTGCGCACTATGCACCCGGGCCACGAAGAGGGCGCCGTCAGCTTCAACGTGAACCCCAATTTTCGTGCGCTGGGCCCGCGGCTCGGTAAGCGCGTGCAGGCGGTGAAGCAGGCGCTGGGCAAGGCGGATGGCAACGCGTTGTTCAGCGAGCTCGCTCAGCACGGCAAGGTGAGCGTCAACCTGGACGGGGACGTGATTGAGCTGTCTGGTGAGGAGATCGCTGTCAACGTGAGCGCGGCCGAAGGCTTCGCCGCCGAGACCGGGAGGGTGGGCGTCGTCGTGCTCCACACGGTGCTCACCGAGGAGCTGATCGACGAAGGCTACCTGCGTGAGGTAACGAGCCGCGTGCAAGCCGCGCGGAAAGAAAAGAAGCTGGACTTCAGCGACCGCGTGCAGCTCAGGCTGGGCGGGAGTGAGCGCATCAAGCGCGTCGTCTTGGCGAACGCCGAGCACATCAAGGGCGACCTGTGAGAGTGGAATTTTTACGATAGAGGCGGGCACGAGCACCCGATCAGGATCATGACTCACCACCACCTCGCCCGCAGGATCGTGCATCAGCATTCCACCTTCACCGAGCAGTGCTGCCAACCCGTCCTGAGCTGATGCAGCCACTGGCAAGCACAGTGAGCCGAGCAGCGCGATGAGAGAAAGTTTTTGCATCATGTGTCCGGGCGTAATTTGATCGCTGGCGCTGTCTCAACCGTCTCCATGATCCTGGAG
>JAUILJ010000014.1 GCA_030433055.1 Polyangia bacterium | reverse complement strand
CGCCCCAGAACCAGGATCCCGCGAAGGGGTATGCCAGCGCCACGAACAGCGCGGCGAAGATCATGAAGCTGTTCAGCTTGATCCGCTCGGCAACGGCGCCAGAGACGATCGTGGCGCAGGTCGCCGCGAACATGCCCTGGAACAGGAAGTCCGTGTAGTAGGTGTAGCCGCCCGCCGCATACTCGGTGGTCATCCCCGCGGCCGTCGGATGGAGTCCCCAGCCCGCGAAGCCGGCGAAGCCGTTGAAGTCACCCGGGTACATCAGGCCAAATCCGATCACGTAGTAAGTGAGCAGGCCGATGCACACGATGAACGTGTTCTTGAACAGGATGTTGACGGTGTTCTTGGCTCGAGTGAGCCCCGTCTCCAGCGTCGCGAAGCCGAGGTGCATGATGAACACGAGGCCCGTGCACACCATCATCCACGTGTTGTTCGCGACGAACTCGCCCTGGGAAACCTTTGCAGCTTCATCCGCGAGGGCGATGCTCGGCGCGAGCAGCGCCGCTCCAAGCGCCATGAGCCCAATCAGCTTTTTGGACATAGAAACTCCTTGAACCTTCGATCGCGGAAACGCGTGGGGGGAAGGCCCGGCTGGTGTCCGCGCCGTGGCTGGCGTGAACGAGCATGAGTTCGCACTCGGCCCCCGGTGGTTCGAGGTGGAGCGCGGCCGGCGCGTCGGGTGGTGGTGGCCCTCGGCGCTGGGTGGTTGCATGCAGGTGTAGAAGGCGCGGGTTTCTCCTGTGTTTCGTAGAGTTTCCAGCTCATGACACATTGCAAAAAATGCGTAATTTCAGCCTCTTAGGCGCGTTCGGATCAGCGCAAAAGTCAGAAAACGCCGAAACATGCCCAGGCGACCGGGGCGAAACGCCAGGCTCTGCGCGTGCTGAACGTCGGCGCCGGTTCGCCCGATCGGGACACTCGGAGTAGGCTCGCCCGCCCATGAAGCTGCGCGCAATTGCCCGAGCCACGGATCGCAGCAACGCGATCGGCGCGGTCGAGCTTTTGTGCGCGCCGCAGGGGTTGCTGCTGACGTATCTGGGCACCGCCAGCTGGGGCGAGGGATACGCGCCGGGCGCTCTCACCCACGGCACGTTGATCACCGTGCCCTACATGGCGCTGCACAACGCGCGCGTCGACGGCGAGCAGGTGTACCTGGAGATCGACCCCGAGCTGACACCACTCAATCGCCTGGTGCTGACCGATTTTTCCGCAGGGAATTCACTCCACCCGAGGGAGAAGCTCAAGCGCGACCGCATGATCTGGATCACCAGCCTGGTCGGCGCCGTGGTCATCGCCATCCTCGGGGCGCTCACCTTGCCCAAGCTCGCGCCGCGGGTCGGCGCAGGCGCCACGGTACTCGCCGCTTGTTTGGGGGGGGGAGTGGTGCTCCTGCTGGGTTTCATCACGAGCCGTCTGTTCGATCGCAGCCCGAGCTCGGAGTTCTTGCGCCAGGCGTTCGCGAGCGAGCTGTCACGCTACGTCCCGAAGCTCCAGAAGAGCGACACCGCCCCCGCTCCGAAGCCAAAGCCCGAGCTCATCCCGAGCTTCGGCGTGCTCATCCCACGCACGACCGCCGGCATCGTGATCACCCTGTCCGCTTGCGCCCTCGGCGCGGTGCTCACCGGCAGCTATGTCCTCAAGAGCGAGCGCAACCCGAACACTGCATTACCGCCGGTCGCCGCCGCGCATCCTCCGCCCCCGAAGGAGTCACTGGCCGAGTCGCAGATCGTCGACGACGCGACGCCCGTCGAGCCGGCCGCTTCCGCCGCGAAGGCTCCAGAGCCGGAACAGCCCAGCCCCGAAGACGCAAAGCAAGCAGCGATCGGCAGCTTGCGCAGCGGCTCGAGCTGCAGCTGCGCTCGGAGCGACTCGCTGCTCTGGGCCAGCGCCATCCCCAAGCTCAGCCTGATTGCGTTCAATCGCCGTACGGTCACCCGGGGGAGCCGGGACCTGACGCAGCTCGACGTCGCCGCCGTCAACAACTCCGACGAGGAGCTGAAAGAACTGAGCCTGAACCTGCAGTTTTACAAGGTCGGCAACGACGGCAAGCGTTCCCTCGGGGATCACCGCGCGGTCTACTACCAGGGCCCGCTCGGCCCCGGCGAGGCGATCAAATGGGCGATCGAAGCCGAAGGCACCGTCTTCGAGCTGCTCAACCCCATCGAAGGCACCATCGCACCCAATGGCGAAGGCGCGGCGCCCCCCAACGCGATCGCGGAGCTGCTCAAGGCCAACAACCGCTCCGTGCGCCTACACGGCGCCATGCTCTTGGCGTACCTCGGCGATCCGCGGGCGCACAAGGCCGCGAGCGACCTCCGCGAGGCGCTGCGTGAAGACGAGGCGCCGTACCTGGATCGGCTGCTCAAGGCGACCCAGCCGCTGCGCGTCTGCCAGCTTCAAGTCGTGGGCAACGGTAGTCCACGCGAAGTCCAGGCGTGCATCTACAACGCCTCCAAGGAGCTGAAGGAGAACGTTGGTGTCAAGCTCCGCGCGCTGTCCAGCTCCGTTCACCCTGAGAACCCGGTCGCGCCGCCGCCATTGATCGACACCGAGCGCGTGTACGGCGTCGACAAAAGTCTCCCTCCGGAAACAGGCGTCGTGCTCCGTGGTGCGATGCCAGTGGAAGATCCCTCGAAGCCGCTGGCCTTCGAAGCCTGGGCGGATCGCATCGATCTGCTGCGCTGAGCTGCGCGACCCAGTTACTTCGCTGCTACTTCGCTGCTACTTCACCAGGCTCTCGAGCCACTGCTCCACGTCAGCCTTGTTCGGCGCCCAGACGAGGATCGTCGTCTTGCCGCGGGTGCCGCTCAGCGTGCTCGGGCAGCGCGTCTTCTTGGGTTTGCTGAACACCTTGCTCGCGACTTCCTTGCCGGTGTGATCGTAGACCTTGACGTCGAAACCCATCACGAAGCCCGTGTTGCGAACACCGCCCACGCCGGAGATGGTCCTGTAACCCGTGCACGCGCCGCGCTTGGTGACATCGCTGGGCGAAGCGACGGCGAACAGGTCGACTTCGTCCGCCTTGTGCTCGCCCCCGGCGACGAGCACTTGAGCGTAGCTCGAGTTGAGGATGGTTTGGTCCTGTCCGTCGACCCGCACCGGATGGCGCTTCGCCGCGAACGCCACGCCACGGGGCTTCCCATCGTGCGCGGTGCGGGGCCAGCGCGCTGCCTTGCCTCCGTCCGTCTCCAGCACCGCATCGAACAGCGCGCTGCGGATCGCCTTCAGCTCGATGGTCAGATCCACGGGGTAAGTCACCGTCTTCCCGCCGCGGCTGCTCGTGGCCTGGACGGAGTAGGGAAACTCGCCAGAGGCTTTGCTGTCACCCACCCCACGCAAGCTGAGCTTGTGGAGCACCGGCGTGATCGGGAGCAGGTCGATCCCAACTCCATCACCCATCTGGGCCTTCGTATCACCGACCTTCACCTCAGCGTCCGCGTTGGCCTTGAGCTTGAGGGCGATGGCGCCGCTCGGCTGCAGCGCGCAGCGCTGTTCCTTGGTGTACGAAGGCATGCCCTTGCTCTTCATCTTCACCGCGCCGGCGCCGTAGTTGCCCTTGGTGAACCCCTCGCAGCCGGTGATGGTCAAGAACGGGGCGAGCGCCGCCGCGGGCACGGTGACGTTCACCTTCTTGCTCTTCGTCTTGCTACCTCGAGTCACCACCACCGTGAGCTCCTGCTGCCCTTCCCCCACCTTCTCCGCAGGGATGTCGATGGTGGCGGAGCTGAACTTGGCGGTAGCGGTCGCTCCCTCGATCCCCTTGATGCTCACCTCGTCCCCAGCCTTCAGCTTGCGCACGTGAACCGTGACCTTCGAGTCACGAACGTCGGCGTTGGCGTCAAACCGCGGGCCGCACGCGGCTAGCATCAGCGTTGCGCCCAACACCAGCATGTGCGCCCCACTCGTTCCTGGAGTCGTCGGGAGAGTCATGGGGCCATTCTACGGCCAGGTGTCGGAAATCTACCCACACGGCCCTGTCTCCACGGCTAGCGGATGCCGCCGACGCCAGCGAACGCGTCTCAGTCACTTTCCTCGAGGAAATTTTGAGGCCCGTCGGTGCGCTCACGCCCAGCGATGCCGCGGGCGGCGACCTGCTCCAATGCTGCGAGTATCTGACCGGGGGTTCACAGCGCCAATCAGCGCGACGAGCGCGCCGGCACACGCGGGCAGCCCGAGGCGCGCCCCGCCCCAGGTTTTACCGCGTTTTACTCGCGGATCCAGGGGTGAGGACCAACGATGCGTTGGCTTGAAGGCATCAACCCTCCCCCTCGAAAAGGAGTTCGCGTGAGTCACCGTCCTTTATCTCGATTCCTCGCGACTTGGCTCTCGGTTCCATTGCTCTCGGTCCTGGTGGGCTGCTCGAGCGATGCTTCGGAAACGCAGGCGTGCAGCGGCAGTGAGTGTGGTCAGACGACCTCCGAGCTCCGCAACGTGCGCCTCACTCACCTCGGCGTGAAGTACGACCTCTCTCAACCGGTCTTCGTCAACAACCGCATCCCGATCAGCTTCGGCGTCACCGCAGACAGCGTCGATCCCGCGGCGCCTGCCAGCCAGATCGTGGCCGTGAGCTTCATCTTCGTCGAAGCCAACCCAGTGGATCCAGCGAACCCCCGAAGCTGCGGCTCCAGCGCCGCCGCCGTGGAGCTAACCGGCGACGGAAAGGAGCAGCTCGTCGACGGGTTCATTTGGCCCAGCAACGACTGCGAGGAGCTCGCGGGCGCGAAGGTCAACCTCGGCGTCGTGTTCGACGCCGGAGCAGACGGCGAAGGCGAAGTATCCGACGGCGTGGATGCCCCGTCCGTAATATTCTCCGCGGGAAATGCCAAGAGCGACGCGAATCAAGCGTGTCGTTCTGCTCTGGAGACCGACGCCCAGGACCTCGGCCGCGGCTGTGTCTACCAACTCGATCTGCAGCCGACGCCCACGGACGCGAACGGCGCGCTGATCGACGTGCGCTACCTGCTATCCAGCAAGTCGTCGGTAGCCCTGGTTCCGTTCACCCAGACGGAAAACATCGGGCCCAACGGTCCGCCCGACTTGGAGCCAAGTCTAGTCGTGGAGTCGAGCTTCGTGGTGAACGGCCGCGACCCGTACATCTCGCCCCTCAGCGATGGAGAGGTGATCCCTGCGGATCTGTTGAAAGCAGAACCGGGCATCAAGGAGGATCTCAAGTTCGGTTTGAGTGACGCGGCGCTCGCGGCCCTCGGCCAGCTGCCGGGGAGCGCCACCGTGCACTACACCCTGCGCACCGCCGCCGACGAAAAGACCACGCTGCCCCTCACTGTCAACGATCCCGAGAGCACGGGCGCAGGGACACGAGTGTCTGAAGTCAGCGTGACCAAGGTCGTTCCAGGCACCGCGCGCACCGTGGCGCATGAGCTCTTCATCGAGGGCGAAACGCTCACCGCCGTGTCCGCTGGTGGTATCTGGGAGAACGAAACGGACTTCGTCGTGACTGGCTGCTTCGATGGCCAGTTCCCGCAACAGGGCAACGCAGGCGATGCCGGGCTCTCGGACTGCAAGGACATCCCAGTTCAGCTCGTGCGGGAGACCTCCCCCTCATCAGCCGCGAGCGCCATCACCTTCTCCAAGAGCTTCGAACAGAAGCTCGGTAGCAGCCGCATCGGCGTCGAGGCGTCGATGTCCACCGACAGCAGGCTCGATCGCACCGGCGCGGCGAGCAACAACGAAGGCAGCGTCGTTCTCAAGGGCAAGCTCGGAAAGAGCTTCGAGCTCGTCATCGCTCACGCTGAGGCCAACGCGAAGCTCGACGTCGACCCCACGAAGAACTTCTACGACGTCAACGTCGACGCCTTCGGCAAGAGTCTGTACAGCGACTCCCATTCGTCCGAGGCGAAGATCGTGCTGACTGACGACTTCAGCGCGGCCAAGTCGACCAATATCGGCGGCCTGGGCTTCGGCTTCGGGCCAGTGAAGGTGGGCTTCCAAATCAGCGCTGGTGGTGAAATCGGACTCGACCTCGAAGACACACTCGAAGGGGTCACTGGTGAGCAGAGCTGCGGCGAGCTGCTGCAGACGCAGGACTCGGTTCCGGTTTGTGGAAGCATGTCGCGCACGGCGACACCCCACTTCGCGCTGACCGGCAAGCTGTTTGGTGGGATCAACCTGCGCATCGTCAAAGCTGGCGTCGAAGCCGACCTGCGCTTCGTCAAGACGAGCTTCCCGCTGACCGCAGGGCTTGGCTTTGGCCTCACGGACGGAGGTCAGTTCCTGGTGCGAGGAGACGCGAACTGGGACATGGAGATCCAGTTGATCGAGGGTGACGTCGCCATCGTTGGTTCCGTCGGGATTCGCCGCTGGCGAAAGCGACTGAAGGTCAACCTCTTCAGCTTCAGCTCGCCGACTCGCACCCTGAACCTGATGAGCCAATCCATGGCCAACTTCGAGACGCTGGACTGATCCAAGACACCAGGTAACGGAGGCACCGATGAAGTTCAGCAAGACCAGTCTGGCATCGAGCGTGGCCGTGTTGCCACTGATCGCACTCGCATACGCTGTGTTCGGCGGGAGCGGGACCGCCGCTACAGCGGCCCCGCAGATCGACCGTTCGAGCAGCGACGAAGCACAGCTCGGGTGTCACTTCGAGCTAGACCAGCGAGGGGCATTCCGCCTCGAGTCATCGGTGCACGACACCCGAGCCCCCGCCAAGCAGGACGCCCTCGAGGGCGTCCTGAGCTGGCAGGTTGCGGAGAGAGTCTCCGCCAACGAGTGGCGTCTACGCGCTGCTCTGAGCGATGTGGAGCACGGACAGTCGCTCACGCTGCCCGAAGAGCGCGTCTCTGGTTCCCTGGAGGCGCCGTTCTTCGTCGACGTCGATGCATCATGTCGCTTCGTTGGGTTCGGCTTCGACAAGAGCTGGAGCCCTCGCAAGCGCCAGCTGGTTCAGACGTTGATCACCACCTGGGAGCACGTGCTCCCAGGCGACCCCAGCGCAAAGCACTGGCGCGTGGAGCAGACCGACGGCGTGGGCTCGTACGAAGCAAGCTATCAGCGCCTGCCCGGTCGCGGTGTGGGCGTTCGGCGCGACAAGGCCGCATACAAGGACAGGGACGCAGCGCGGACGCTCGGACTGACACTGCAGTTGCTCGGCTCGAGTTCCACGGCACGCTACGAATCCGGTTGGATCCTGCGCGCCGGAGGACGCGAGCGCCTACGCATCGAGACGTCGGGGACACTCCAAGCCGATCTCGTGCAGAACTTCTCTGTCGTGCGAGACGACGAACGGTTCGCTCCCGTGCCGCCGCTCAGCGTCGTTGACGCTGACTTCAGTGACGCCTTCGCGATGGTGGTCGACCACACTCGAGAAGTCGATCCCAGCTTGCTGAAGGTGCCTTTCGAGAAGGCGCTCGCTGACTTCATCGCGCTGTTCAATCAGCCAGATGTGAGTTTTGCTGCCGCGCGGCAATTGGCTGCATGGCTACAGGCGAACCCGACCAAAGCAAAGCTCTTGCTCGCCGCGTTGCGTGCGGAGCGCATCCCAGAGAAGGCACGCCCGGCGCTGTTTCTCGCGCTGGAAATCTCCGGGCACGACGAGAGCCGCGCCGTGCTATCCAGCGTGCTCGACGACAGGGCGTTCAGTCCCCTCGATCGCGCTCGGGCTGCGTCGGCTTTGTCGGACATCGGCGAGCCAACGCAAGCCTCCGCGGAGCAGCTCCGTGCCCGAAGCTCCGACGACGGCATGGTTGGCAATGTCAGCCTACTCGGGCTAGGCAACCTGGGGAGCCGCGCGAAGGACTCGGAGCTGCGTGACTACGTCCGTGGCGAGCTGTCTGCGGAGCTCGACTCCGCAGCTCAGGGGCACAAGAGCGTCGTGCTCGACGCCATCGGCAACAGCGGCGACTCGACCTTCGCGGGTCGCGTCAGCGAAGAACTCAGCTCCGACGATCCGGTAACCCGCCGCCACGCCGCGAAGGCGCTCGGCCGCATGGATCCCGCTGTCTCCGCTCCCAGCCTGTTGGCCCAACTGGACGAGGAGCGAGATCCGGATACTCGGGCAGCCATCGTCAACGCACTGAAGAGCGCCAAGCCGACCCCCGCGTCCATCGCCAAGCTGAGCGCTCAACTCGAAGCGAGCCAATCCATCAAGGAGCGGCGCGCGCTGATCGAGTGGCTCGGTGCTGCCGCGAGGACGCTGCCCGCCGCTGGCGAAGCCCTCGCAGCCCATTTTCGCGTGGAAACTGACGCCCGTCTCAAGCAGCTGATCGGCACCTACCTGCCGGCGTCGGCGCTGCGATGAGAGCTGCGCTCTCGTTGTTTCTCCTGTCACTGCCCAGCGCCTGCTCCGCGCAGGCGCCGATGCAGAGCGCGCAGGCGGACTGGCAACCGCTAGTGCAGGTCAGCTTCGAGTCCGACGGTGAAACGCCCTGGGTCAGCGTCCCGACTTCTGGGAGCGGGGTGGCGCTGCGAGTCACAGCCGAAGCCGGCGTCTGCTTCGAACTCAGCGGGGCCGCGACGCCGGATGGCGAGCCCCTCACCCAGCGCTTCGCAGGCCCGGAGTGTCCAGACTGCCCGCTCCGCACCTCCGTGGCCGCCGAAGCGGGGGTGTTTGTGCTCTCCTCTGCAGCGCAGGTTCGCTTCGGTGTCACGGACTGCGAGACGCTGAACCCTCGTGAGATTGCGGCTGGCAAGCTTGAAGTCGAGGTGAAACAGCTCGCTGCCCCCGAGAGCAGCGTGCTGCCGCTGCGTCTATTCGTGGCTAGAGACTCGACGCTGCTGAGCGACGGGAACGAGCGCCAGCGTCTGCTCGCCGCAGTGGACGACGAGCTGGGACGCACAGGAGTCACCACGCGCTTGGTTGACGTCGAGCCGCTGCCCGCGCCAGCCGGCACGCTCCGGTTTCACGCCGGGGACGCCTCGGAGCTTGCTGAGCTGCTGGCGGAACACCCAGGCGACGCACGCGAGGTGCGCGTCGTGATCGCGGGTTGCCTCGAGTACGCCGATCCACTGTTCGGTCCCCCAGTCGCGGTGGACGGCTACACCCCACGAGTGCTCGGCGGCGCAGGCGCCGCGGACGGCGTCTTCCTGCCAGAGCTAGACTGCACGAGCTCCTTTCCACTATCCATCACGCCAGAGGCACGCGGGCGCATCCTGGCTCATGAGCTCGGACACTACCTGGGTCTGTTCCACACGGATCCAGATCGAGATGGTGACGCGAATCTGATGAACCCCAACCCGTCGCTCTCCGTTGCGCACGGCCTCACGAACGCTCAGATCGAGGCGCTGCGACGTCACCCGGTCTTGCAGTAGCGCGTCGCAACAACGACGCGGTTTGGTGCGCCCTCACCCCCAAACCCTCGAAAGAAACTCAGGCGTGGATGTACACCACCGTGCCGCGCTCCATGTTGAGCACGCCATGCCAGCCCTTCGGTACTGGCGGGTCCGTCCACTCGAAGAGCCAGGCCGAATCGATAGGCGACAAGTTCACGCAGCCGTGGCTGCGCACCTTGCCGAACTCGTCGTGCCAGTAGGTGCCGTGCAAGGCGTACCCCTTGTGAAAGTACTGCACGAACGGCACGTCACGCAGGTTGAAGCTGTCGCTCTTGTCCTCGTCGCCGTCCATCGTCGTACTGACGTGTTTGGCGTGAATCATGAAAGTGCCACGCACCGTCGCGAAGACCTTCTCCGGATCTCCTAACCCCCCTCGCCCCGTACTCACCAACGTGGCGTAGACGGGGTGGCGCCCCTCGTACGCGACCAGCGTCTGATGCTTGATGCTGATGTCGATCCACTTACGGCCGCCCTTGGCGAAGCTGGGAAATTCGGTTCTGCGCGGAATCAATCTTGCGCCGTCGCTGGGCATCCAGCCGCCGTCACTCGTCTCGTAGAAGGCCAGGCCGCCGTTGCCCTCGGTCTTGCCGGTGAGCTTGATGGCTTCTCGAAACTTGAAGTTGCCGTCCTGAGTCATCGGACCGGACTCAGGCTTCTTGTAGCGCTGCACATAGTGCCGCTCGATGAAAGCCGCCGGCAGATCGTCCTTCGCTCCCAGCTCCACGCCATGGAACTCACTCGGCTTGACCAGCTTCAGCCGATCGAGCGCGATGATGTCGAGCTCCGTGGTGAGACCAAAGGCGCGCCCCTCGTGTTCGAATGTGCGGGCGATGGCGAACCCGCTGTCCGGCGACGCCTTTCCCGCATGCACGGAGTAGTGCAGCGGTTGAGTGACACCGTAGGGCTTCTTCAGCTCGATCCCCGTGAGCCACGACGGCGGTTGTGACAGCGGGCCCGTCAGGGTGGCGTTCCCGTTCACCTGGCCCATCTGCTTCCAGGCCATCGCGCGTCCCTTCACCCCGTCCCCCTCGACGTTCTCCATCTGCGCCAGCGTGGGCAGCTTGAAGTAGAGCAGAGGCGGGATCTCTCCGCTCATCGCGTAGAGATATGGGAAGCCTTGGCCGCGCACCGGCCGGGTGTCACTGGCCACCACGACGGGGTCGTGCTCCACGTCCAGGGTCGCTCCCTTGCCGACGCAGACGAATCCGCGCGGATTGATGCGATACCATCCACCGTCGCAGCCATCGTTGGGCCCGATACCGGGCTCACGGGCGTCGACCACGGCACCCGCGCGCAAGTAACCAAAGCGAGTACGCTTCGGCCCGGTGTCCGTGTACACCCAGGTGCGCCACGCGATGCTCGCGATGCGCTTGCCCGTGGGTTCGAAAGGCAGGTTGTCTTCGATCGTGCCGCGCACCTTCTCCGAGACCGGACCGTGGGTCGTTCCGTCGGCATCCAGGCCGGCGCTCGCGGCCGTCTCGACCAGCACAGGGCGCGCGCTGGGAGGAGGCTCCGCACCAGGCGGTTCGGCCTGGGAGCAGCCGAGCGCTGCGAGGCACGCGAACGCGTAGGCCACGGACGCCAGCGCGGCTGACGTCCGCTGTGCGGAGCTTTGCTCTTGGCGTGCTGCTTGACCACGCATCGGGGGCTCCGCGTAGCACAAAACGTTGCCAACGGGGCAACGGAGCACGGCGCCTCAACGGACAGCACTTGCATCGACGGACGCTCGGGGCATGCTGCGCCGCCGATGAGGCTCCCCAGCACGGATCGCAGGGGGCGACGATGTTGAAAGGATCCTTGGATGTTGCGAGTGCCGCGGGGAGTTTGGGGGGTGGTGAAGGAGGCCGCGCGCCACATCTTGCGCCGCCCGGTGGTCGGGATCGCCGCCGCCGCCCGCACAGCCGATGGGCGCTGGGTGCTCGTGCGCAGGACCGACACCGGAGAGTGGGCGCTCCCGGGAGGGACCCTCGAGTGGGGTGAAGAGCTACGCATCGCGATCGCACGCGAACTCGAGGAAGAGGCAGGCGTGGTGGTGCAAGAGCTCGGGGGACTTGCGGGAGTCTACTCCCGGCCCGACAGAGACTTGCGCTTTCACGCCGTCACCATCGTGGTGCACGCCCGGGTCAGCGAGCCACAGAGCGCTCCCATGAACCCGGCCGAAATCGCAGAGGTGAAGTTGTTCCGAACCTCGGAGCTTCCTTCTCACCTCGCCCACGGAATGACGGATATGCTCAACAACGCGCGAGGCGCGGAGGTCGTATGGGAATGAGGTCGCAGAGGTTCTACGGACACGGGCAGCGCGCGCTGTGGTGCCTAGGCTGGCTCCTGATTTGTTGCCTGATGCCGGGCTGCGCCTTCTTCAATCGACTCGAGGTCGAGAGCGTGGCGACGGGGCAGGCCCCACCGAGTCAAGTCGCCGCATACCTCACGGTAGACCAGGGAGGCGAGGCGGTTCAGGGCCTGAGCCAGAAGAACTTCCGAGTCTTCGAGGACGAAGCGGACGTCACCTCGAGCGCCAACCTCACCCTGATTGATCGCAGCAAGGTGGCCTACCATCACACCGTCGTACTGGTAGACGTCGGGAGCTCCGCTGAGAACGTGCAGATGCGCGGCCCGCTGAGCGAGCTGATCACTCGGCTGCGCCAGACCCGAGATGTCAGCCTGTTCGGCTTCGACGGCGCCGAAGACTTGATCCCCCTGGGTCAATTCCGCACGGGAAGCAGCGCCGACGTCAAGCTCGACAAGATGAACCGCCTCGAACGTCGAGATCCCTCGCGGAATTTGAACGGTGCGGTGATCAGTGGCCTGGAGCAGCTGGAGTCCAAGCTGATGCAGGTGCAACGACCCGTGCGTCGCGGCAGCTTGCTTGTGATCACTCGAGGTCCCGATCTGGCGCGGCGAGTCACGGAAGATCGCCTGGCGGAAACGCTGGACAACTCCAGTCACGCGACCTTCGCGGTGGTGCTGGGCAAGCAGGAGAATCTGCGCGCGGACGACCTCGGTCGCAGCGACGCGGTCGACACGGAGACGACGAGTGAGCTGCCTACAGCGCTCAGCCGAGTCGCGCGCCTGATGGAAGCCCGAGTCCAGGCCGAGTACGTCGTCAGCTACTGTTCCCCCGCGCGAGCCGGAAAGCGCTTCGTGCGCATCGAGACCACGACGCTCAAGGACGAGACCGAGTTCAAGGGCAGTATCGAGTTCGAAATCGATGCCACGGGCTTCGCCGCGGGCTGCGACGCCGGCCGCACGCCCACGTTCCTCAGCGTTGTGAAGACAACCACCGCCCAGCCAGCTTCACCGCCGCCGGAGCCAGCTCAGCCCGGCGATGGAACGAGCACGCCGCCTCCGAACACGCCCCCTCCGAACACCGCACCGAGCACGGAGCCCGACGGCATCGTGCCACCTCCGGACTCTCCCACGTACGAACCCGGCGAGTAGCCCGCTTGACCGCGCCGTCCGCCCCCACGCCCCAGTGGGTCGAACTCAATCAGTTCGAAGCGATCACGGCGCGTGGCACGCGAGAAGTGACCTGGTTCTGGCGGGCGGCCCCCGGCGATGGCTGGAAGAATGTAGCAGAGCTACCCGGCGCCGAGCGCGAGCGCCTCGACCCGGGGCCTGGTGTGGTCTGGGAGACTCGCATCCGCGCGCAAATGGCCTACGGGTCGTGGCTGATGCGGGTGGAGACGCGCCCGGGTCGCCCCGAACACCTGAACGCCCTCGACTACCTCAAGCGGGATCGGCGGCAGATCGCGCGTCAGGTGGTACGGCAACATTTCCGCGTGGGTCGACGTGGGCGCCTCGTTCGCGTGGATGACCAGTGAGCCCACAGCGCCAGCCCAAAACCAAACGCCCGTTTCGTAGTTGACCCGAGCGCGCTCGGTCTGGTCTCCTGCAGCGGAAAGGCTGCTTCACGAAATGCGCAGAGCCAGGGGATTTCACACGCGGTTCGCGTCGTCTGACGCGCTCACTCACAGCTGCCGAACGCGGTTTGCGAAGCCCTGCGTCGCTGCGTTGGGCTTGTTCGGGGCGCTCTTCGCTTGGGAGGGGGAGAGTCGCGCCTCCACGGCAATCGAGTACCCCGACAACGGCGTCGCTCAGTTCAGTCGAGGCGGCGCGTGGCTGGCCACCGCGACAGATCCGCTGGCCGCCTTCTACAACCCCGCGGCCCTGGCTACCCAGCCCACTTCCCTGGGGATCGGCTTCAACCTGCCGATGCAGAAGATCTGCTACCAGCGCAAAGGTCCCGGAGGCGCAGACTCCTACGCCGACCCCAGCCTCAAGCCGCCGCCAGACGGGACGGACGCCGACCCCTACGAGGAAGTCTGCAACGAGCACAGTAACTTCCCCCGCTTCATCCCCAACCTGGCATTCAACTGGCGGGTGAACGAGAGCCTCGCCATTGGCATCGCGATCAATCCACCCGCGTCCTACGGCACGCTCGAGTGGCCCCTCTTCGGCAAGACCACCAGCCGCATCCCGGTCACCTCCGAGCGCCCAGTCCCCGCGGCACAGCGCTACCTCTCAACGAAGGTCGAGGGCACGATCCTGATGCCGACCTTGAGCTTCGGCTACGCCATCACCGACAGCCTGCGTGTCGGCGCTGGCTTCATCAGTGGCATCGCGATCCTCGATCTGAACGCCGTGTCGATGAGCACCGTGGCGGAGTCGCGGGCCTACGACGAGTTCAACAACGACAACCTGAGCGAGCTCCACGTCAAGGATCTGTTCATCCCCGGCTTCGTCGTCTCGACTCACTACTCGGCAACGGACAACCTCGAGGTCGCGGGCTGGTTCAAGTGGCTCGATCGCATCAAGGCCAAGGGTGACGCAGACATCACCGCCGTCCTCAACCGGAACGGCGCCCCGGCGAGGATCTGCAGCCAGGCTGAGGTCGACGCGGCTATCCAAGCCGCACAAGACGCGGGCCAGGAGACCCCGGACCTCAGCTGCTCCGTGACCACCCACAGCGAAGACGAAGTCGGTAAAGACAAGGTCCACGTCAACATCACGGTGCCCATGGAAGGGCGCTTGGGCTTGCGCTACCACGAGCCAGCCCCACGCCCTACCCCTCTCGAGCTCGAGCATTTCCGCAAGGATGATGTCAGCGTGCGAGATCCGCTGCGCGACGACGTCTACGACGTCGAACTCAACCTGACCTGGGCCAACAACTCCGCGGCGGACAACATCGAAGTGCGCTTCACCGAGCAGTTCCAACCCGTCGGCGTGCCCGGGCTCACCCCCGCGAACGCGGATCGCCCCACGGGCTGGAAGGACACCTTCGGCGCGCGGCTTGGTGGACAGTACAACGTCCTGCGCAACCGCCTGGGTCTGCGCGCCGGCACCTGGGTGGAGACCTCCGCCGTCGATGACGAGTACCTGAACGTGACCGGGGTCCCAGCGCTGCGCGGCGGCTTTGGTGGCGGCTTCGTCGCACGCTTCGGTCACATCGACATCGAAGCGGGCTACCAGCACATCTGGAACGCGGGCTTGGACAACGGCGGGGACGGCAAGCTCAAGGCTATCGCCGGCGCCGGCAACGACCCCGCCAATCGTAGTTTCCACGCGGTCAATGGCGGCAGCATCACCCAGCACGCCAACGTGTTCAGCATCGGTGGCGTCGCCCGCTTCTGAGGCGGCGGGCGTCGATCCTAGCGCCGGCGTCGGGCAACGACGAAGATCAGCGCCGGCGCGCCCAACGCAGCGGTGACGACGCCGACGGGCAGCTCACCCCCGGGCCACACCAAGCGCGCGAGCGTGTCACACCACACCAGCAGCGTCGCCCCATAGAGCCAGCTCAGCGGCAAGAGGCGCCGATACGTGACCGCTCCCAGGCCACGCACGAGGTGTGGAACGAGCAGCCCCACGAAGGCGATGGGGCCACACCAGGCGACGCACGCGGCCACGCCGAGCGCGCCCGCTCCGAGCGCCAGCGCGCGCACCCGCGGGATCGACACACCTTGCGTCGCCGCGACCTCCTCGCCCGCCACCAGCGCCTGAAGCGGGCGAGCCAACAGCAGCATGACGAGCGAAGACGCCAACGTGAACGGGAGCAGCCAGAGCACCGCCTGGTAGCCCACCTGAGGCAAGCTGCCGAGGGACCACTGCGCGGCCGCGAAGAGCGCGCGACTGTCGGCGGTGTACTGGAGCCCCGTGCTCAGAGCGCTGGCAGCCAGTGTGACCGCGATGCCCGCCAGGAGCACGTCACTCATCGACGCGCGCTGCCTCGCGGCAACAGCCAGTACGAGCGCGCTGAGCCCGATCGCGCCGAGGAACGCCGCAACGGCGACCCCCGGCAGCCCGAGGGCGCTGCCCCCGCCAAGCACCAGCACCAGGAGCGCGCCCAGGGTCGCACCGGCGAGCGTCCCCACCGTACTCGGCGTCGCCAGGCCGTTGCGAAACAGCGCCTGGTAGACCGCGCCGCTGAGACCCAGGGTGCCCCCTACCAAGGCCCCCACGAGCAGCCGGGGCACGCGGAGCTGCCACAGGATGAAGTCGCCGCTCGGGACATCCAGGCTGGGTCCGATCAGCGGCACCACGGCGATCAGCGCGAGGCACAGCGCCGCGTGGAGAAAGACGGAGAGGTTACGCATCGCGCCTTCCGCTCATGCGTCTCCTCGAGGCGGCTCAGCCTCCGACACTCCACTGGCGGCTCCTGCTGGGCCTCGCACGTAGAAATGCCGCACGGAACCATCTTGAAACTCCGCGTAGTCCGCGGCGTAGAGTTCAGACAGACCTCGAGCCAGCTCGGGATCGGCGTAGCGAGTGTCCAGGGTGACCCTCCCCCCCCGCATGCCGAGCACACGGATGTCCTCGGCGCGACCCACATGCGCCAGCAGGTTGATGTCGTGGGTCACACACAGCACCCCTGCGCCGCTCCGCCATAGCTCGCCGAGCAGGCGATACGTCGCGATCTGGTGCTGCGGATCGAGGTGATTGGCAGGCTCATCGAAGAACAGCAGCGGCGCCTGCTGAGCCACGACGCAAGCGAGCAGCACGCGCTGGAGTTCACCTCCCGACAGCTCGTCGATGCGCCGCGCTGCAAACGCGGCCGCCCCCACGCGCTCGAGCGCGAGCCGCGCCTCGCGCGCGGCGACCGCGTAAGGCTCCGCCAGCCGATAGCGCGCGGCGGCGACGACTTCCACCACCGGAAGCGGCTCACTGGGCTCCCAGCGCTGGGGCAGCCAAGCGAGCTTCGCGGCGCGAAGCTTCGGCGCGAGCGCGCCCAGGGCGACTCCGTCGAGCCGAGCCTCGCCACTTCCCGGCGGATATAGCCCCAAGCAGATCTTGATCAGGCTCGTCTTGCCCGACCCATTGGGCCCCAGGAGCGCGACGAAGTCTCCCGCTCCGATCTCCAGCTCCACGCCTGCGACTACCTGGCTTCCGCTCAGCGTCAAGCTCACGCCCTGGAGCTCGAGGCGAGTCACGGTGCGCTTCCAGCCGTTGCCGCCGAGCTCGCTGCCGGTCGCGGCCCCCCCAGCGCGGCGATCTGGCGCTGCAGCTTCACTCGCAGTTCGAGAATGCTCGGACCGTTGCCGAAGGCTTCGGGTGCCTCAAGCACCGCGACGCGCTGATGCTTCACCGCTTGCAGCGGCTCGAGCTTCTTCCACGCGGCCAGAATGGCCGCCTCCTCGCTGCGCTTCGCCTGAACCAAGACGATGATCTGTTCGGGATCGAGCTGTAGCACCTCCTGAACCTTGAGCCGGGGTAGCCCAGTGACATCCCGATCCACGACGTTGCGGCCCCCTGCAGAGGCGAGGGCAGCGCCGTGAAGGCTATTTCTGCGAATGAACCAGACTTCATCGATGCTGGGCTTCGCACCGTAGCCCAGCACCAGCAGCACCTTGGGAGCGTCAGGTGGAGGCTCTTTCCCCAGCTCACTGGACATGCGCAGTGCGATCTCGTTGGCCTTCTCGCTGTGTCCCGTCTTCTCTCCGAGCTCGCGAATGCTCTGCGTGATCTCGGGCAAGGTGAGCCACGGCAGCTCCAGCGTAGGCCCGAGCTGCTTCAGTTCTTTGCTCTTGGCACTCTTATTCGTTTCCGTAAGGATTAACGTGGGGCGGAGCCTGGCAATCGCCTCGTAGTTCGGGGTCATCGCGGTGCCCACCTGAGGCAGCCGCTTGGCCTCTGCCGGCCGTTCGCAATACTGGCTCACCGCGACGACTCGGTCGCCGGCCCCGATGGCGAAGAGCGTCTCGGTGATGGCGGGGGCCAGCGAGACGAACCGCGGCCGACCATCCTCCGCTGTCGGCTCCTGCTTGTGCTCGCACGCCCCTGCCCCGATCAGAACGATGCACGCGCTGACAAGCAGCCGGAGGTACGCCCAGCGCCCCCCGAGCGGCGACAATCTGGGCAGTACGGGGCGCTCATGCATGGGCGGGCGAGCGAAGCACACAGGCTCCCGGTGGGCAACGGTTCGCGCCTGCCACTCGCCCCGTTTCGGCGCCTCCACGCCAGCTCGCCCACCGCAGCGCGGTGCGACCGGGCGTCGGGCGGAGGAACAGACGGCTCAGCTACGACCACGCAGCACAAAAAAACGAAAGGCAACCAGGTCACCCTGGTTGCCTTCGGGAAGCGTCGCTTGCCGATGGTGAGCAATTAAGCCCCCGCGCCGCACTTGGCGGCTCATCAGCCCCACGCACACGCTTGCGGCGTGACGTGACATCGTCGACTCAATACAGGTTCTCTCGTCAGGCCCGCGCAGTTCGCGCTGGCAGGACCTGAGTTGGGTGAGCAAGGAATTATCTTGCCCAGCTTTGGCGGAGGCTTGTGTGATGCGCCCAGCGAGGCTGGTGGCTCTGCTTCCGAACCGGCGAAACCGCCGCACTTCCCACCCCCTGCTCAACTCACCCTCTCGGGCAGAGAACAGTTCACCTCTAGAGTGAAGGCGAAGGACGTGGCCAACCCATCCTGTGGGGGACGAGCTGACGAACCTCGAACACTGGCATTCCGCGCAGCCGCGTGTCCGCTGACCACCCCGAGCTGCCGAAGCAACCCGTTGGACGATCGAAGCGAAACCACGTAACCGCGAGCGACTGACCCTCTGCGCTCCGTCCTGAAGACGCCCTGGACGGACCGAACCCGATTGGGCGGTCGATCCGACGCTTCATCTCGCTTGTTAGGCGAGCGAACCATCACCGACATCGCTGCCGGTGATTCGTGGCGGGAGCTGGGAGAGCCGTGATCACGAAACCCCTTCCGCTGATGTACTCTGTCGCGCCTCGGACACCCGTCCTCCCTGCCTCTAGACAAGGCGAACCGGCTGACCTGTTGGGTGCGAGTCTGACGCTGACATCGCTGCCAGCATCTCGACATGGACCCGAGAGCCCATGCAACCTCGTACTGTTCGTTGGCTTTCGCCCCCGCCCAAGGAACAACCCGCGACCCCAATCACTTCCGTAAGGAACTAATCTGAATCTCAAGTAGCTCCACCAACGAGGCTTCACCCGAGGAGCCAGGAGCAGGGGGTCCAAACTCTGGTTTAGAGAGCCAGACACCGATGCTCCAGTACATCTAGTACCGTGCCGAAATCCTAGCAACTCCCATTCCTAGGCCGACGCCAGAGCGCACTGTTCCGTGTACCCCAGCTTCGCGCACCCGTTCGACCCTCTCTCGGTCCGCGGTCCCCTACATTCAACTGGGAACGCGCACCTCGCTCGAGCCTAGATCCGTCATCCTTCCGCCCCCGAAGGAACGAGCGGACAACGCACCAAAGATACGTTCGACCGATACCTGCAACCTGCATTTCAAAGACGAGTACCCAAGCTCACATCCAAGTCATCGGCAGCCCGACGCGAGACGCAAGCGCTCACGCCAACTCCGACCGAAGCTCCGTTCACGCGAAACTCCGACTTCCACACACGAGAGCGCACCCCGCGAGCATCCTTGTCGAACGCTCTACGCCGTGCCGCCTGCGCGTGCTTCTGACGTCGACTGTCACCATGGCTGGTGTCCGCTCACGGTTTTTCCATGTGCGAACCCTGAACCCCTCGCGAGGTACCACGGCCAAGGTCCAGCGCACCCTCCGAGTATCGTGAACCCGGAGACGCAGAACCTCGACGTCTCGCAGCAAGTAAGCTTCGACTCAGCCAGCAAGCCAGCTGTTCGACAGCTCGAACGGTCTGGCAAACACCATCCCGCGCGAACCGACCCCGAGCGCCGAAACCGACACTCCAGCACGCCGTCACACTCCCCCGGAAGGGAGCGTGCACACGCACAAGGGCACGCTCATCACTGCGTAATGCGACTTTTCAATTCGAGCTCGAGCACGACCTGGGACGTCCGATCACCGCTCAAGAGACGCTCTCACGCCTCTCGTTGGCTGAGAAACTCAGCGCTGCGGCCTCCTAGGGCTTCGCCCTCCCGAAGGAGAGCATCGAGTGACTCAAAGAGCCCCTCCACCCTCGAAGGTCGGTGGAACCGAGTCAGCATCTTCCCTGCGAGAAGACGCGCCAACTCCGACTCCACCCGGAGGTTCGTATGTCACCGAAAACCCTGGCCTGTCGCTAGAAGACGACAGTCCTGAATCGCCGGCCAAGGCCTCGCTTTGAACCATCTCTCGCGAAAGAGATCGAATTCCACGAAGCCGGAACCCCTTCGACCACGAAGGAACCGGTTCTCACCAGCCCGAGCCATGTCTGACGCGGCAGCCATGGTCTCGACGCCTTTTCAACCGACGCTGGAGCGTGGCGTTGAACGCGCCAAGCACCCCTCAAGTCGGCTCAGGACCTTCCTTGGAAGACCCTGCAGCGCCCCTCGTAACCTCTACGATCGATCCGTCCGCGGTTTTGATGTGCCGCGAACTTCCAGAAACGTTTATGCCGGAAGCGTGCAATCAAATCAACAAGAAAACTCCCACCAAAGGCAGTTTCTTCGTTTGCAGGGTTGTCCACAGCTTATGGGCACCTTGTGCATCAGTCGTCCCCAGGTAACGCACATCGGGGACCTCCCTGCGTCGAGGGAAGCACCCAGGCGGGAGGTCGTCGAAGACCTCAGCGAGCGCCCTGCAGCACTCCAAGCTTGCAACGGATCGCGCTGACTGTCCACGAATTCTAGGCGATTTGTCGCTGGTTGCCGGCCGATGCCAGCGGCAGAAGCAGCTTCGAACGCCGTGCTCAAGCCCCTCCACTGCCGCCTCCGCTGCCCCGCAGCCCGGCGTTACCAGGCGCAAAAGCATCGCGTTTGCTGCCCCCGTGGCGATCAATACCAATTGATTTGATCAATTGATTGATGCCATTGATTACCGATCGAATCTTCATTTGAATCGTCAGTTCAACCTGGGATTGTTCCCGGCTGAGCGAGGGGTGCAGAAAAGCGCCTAAGGGAAGGCGATTCGGAGCCGTTCATCAGCTTCATGACCGTCCCCCTCGTCGCCCTGCGGCACTCAACTACCGACAAATCGCCCTCCGAGCGGGGCTCTGAAGCCAGCGGCGTGTGGTCGGCAGCGACCAAGGGTCGAATCCTGGTCGTCGATGACGAACCCGCGCTGCTGCGAGCGTTTCGCCGTTGTCTCGCGCTACGTGGCTTCCACGTGGATACAGCACCCGGGGGGGAAGCCGCGATCGAGCAGCTCAACGCTCACGAGTACGACGTCATCTTGAGTGACATCGCAATGCCGCGGATGGATGGGATCCAGCTACTTCGCGAAGTCCGAGAGCACGATCTGGATGTGCCCGTGATCCTAGTGACCGGGGAGCCAGCGGTGAGCACCGCCGTCAAGGCACTGGAGTACGGAGCCTTCCACTACCTGACCAAGCCTGTCGAGAACGACAACCTCGAGGAAGTGTTGGACAAGGCGGTGCGGCTCCACCGCATGGCGCGCATGCGCCGCGAAGCCGCCGAGCTCTTGGGGGGAAACGCAGGAGCAGGCGACCGCGCAGGCCTGGAGGCGAGCTTCGGTAGCGCGTTGGCGACACTGTGGATGGCCTACCAGCCCATCGTGCGCACCAATGGCGCGGTCTACGGCTACGAAGCGCTGCTGCGATCCAAGGAACCCAGTCTGCCTCACCCCGGCGCCGTCATCGAGGCCGCGATCAAGCTGGAGCGGGTCGATGAACTCAGCCGAACGATTCGAGAGCGCGCGGTGTCCGCGGTGACTCCAGAGTCCGGGCTCTTGTTCGTCAATCTGCACACGACGGATCTACTCGACTCCCAACTGTACGAGCCTGACGCTCCGCTCTCGCGAGTTGCCGATCGAGTCGTGCTCGAGATCACGGAGCGTTCGAGCCTGGACGAGATCAAAGACGTGAAGCGCCGAGTCGCCGTGTTGCGCGAGATGGGTTTCCGCATCGCCGTCGATGACCTCGGTGCAGGGTATGCAGGCCTGACCAGCTTCGCCCTGCTGGAGCCAGACATCGTGAAGCTCGACATGAGCCTCGTGAGAGACGTGCATCAGGCGCCGACGAAGCAGAAGCTCATCCGGTCCATCGCGCAGCTCTGCGCAGACATGGGAATGCTGGTCGTAGGCGAGGGCGTGGAGACGCGCGAAGAGCGCGACGCGTTGATCGACCTCGGTTGCGACCTGCTCCAAGGCTACTTCATCGCCAAACCTGGCCCAGCTTTCCCGGAGTTGAACTGGTGACCGTTCCTGCGCATTCCCTCACCCCCGACCCGCCGAGTCGACCTCAGAACTCGAAAGAGACTCTGCTCGAGCCCTTTCGTGAGCCTTGCTGTTGGGGGGAGGACGAGACGACCAGCATCTCCTTCATCGGCGCACACGATGAGAGCGTTGGACGGAGAGACCGCGGCGTGTTGGTCCGCCTGGACGCCGCGGGCGCAGGTCGGCCGTTGACGCTCAGTCGCGTACCCTGTCAGGTCGGGCGGCACATGAACGCCGACTACCGCATCGACGACGATGGTATCAGTCGTTTCCACGCGAAACTGTTTGTCGCCCACGACGCACACTGGGTCGAGGACCTGGGTTCCCGAAACGGAACCTACGTCAACGGTGAGCGCGTCAAGCTGCGCGCGCTGTCGGATGGAGATACGATCCAGCTCGGGGCCCGAGTCGCCTTCCGCTACTCCTGTGTGGACGCCGCCCAGGAACGCGCGATGCTTCAGCTCTATGAATCCAGCATCCGCGACCCACTCACGGGAGCATACAATCGGAGTCACCTCGACGAGCGCCTGTCTGCGGAGGTGTCTTATGCCCGGAGGCATCACTCCGCGCTCGCGGTGCTCCTGCTCGATGTCGACCATTTCAAGCTGGTCAACGATCGCTACGGCCACCCGGTAGGAGACCAAGTGCTCCTTCACCTCAGTGAAACTGTGGGCCACATGCTACGCGCTGAGGACGTCTTTGCGCGGTATGGGGGGGAGGAGTTCCTGGTGGTGCTCCGAGGTATCGGACATCCCGGTGCCACCCAGGTCGCTGAGCGCATTCGTGAGGTGCTGGCTCGCCCCGCCCCGGTGGACACGGGACTCCCAAACATCACCGTCAGCCTGGGGGTAGCGTCCTTGAGCTGCGTGACCCAGGTGACAGCCGAGGCGCTGGTAGCGACCGCAGACCGACGCCTCTACCGGGCAAAGCGCGCAGGGCGCAACCGAGTCGTCGCCCAGGACTAGCCGCCAGGCAGGCCCCGACGAGGCAAATCACGCGCGGCTTTACTCGTGGGAAGCCGGTTGGTATCTGCTGAGCCGGTATGGAAGAAAAGCGTCTGACGATCAGCGTCGAAACTCTCAAGGTCGAGCGAGACCAGCTCAAGGACTCGCTCAAGGAGATCGAGGCCGAGCAGCGCAAGCTGGAGACTCAGCTCAAGTTGCTCCGGCAGAAAGAAATCCGCGCCAAGCGCCAGGTCGAGGCGCTCAACACATTGCTCGAAATCAACGAAGAGACCGCGGAGGGCTGAGCGCCCGCGCCCCGGTCCTAGCTGCGCCCGTTGGGATCCCCGAGCAGCTCGGGGATCACCGTGCCCAGACGACGCCGGACGGTCTGGCGCACGAGGCGCCAGAGGGAGTCATCGTCGTCGGCCTCGCACAGGATGCCGAGGGGGATCTGAAAGCCTCCCTTGTCTGCGCGACCGCCACCGTAAGGTTGTCCGTTGGCGTCCTTACCAAACGCTTCCTCAAGGAAATGCGTGGGATCCACACTTGGGCTGTTCGTCCGCATGGACCCATCGATACGGTTCCCGACCAAGCCGTAGACGATCACCGTGTCTATGTCCTCGCGGCGCACGATGAAATCAGCCGCGGTGGCGATGGCGTCGCGATTGCTTGGAGAGACCCGGCCGACTCCCACGAGCGCGAAATCCCGCACGACGTCCATGTCTGAGAGGCCTCTGGCGAGGGCTTCCATCGTCTCGGCGGCGATCACCTTCTGCCCAATGCGCTGCAGCAGCTGGAGATCGCAGTAAGGCTTCAGGTACGCAGAAGCGT